>CAITQQ010000229.1 GCA_903894575.1 uncultured bacterium | reverse complement strand
GATTACCTGAGGGACAACATGGTCCATACCCCAGACGAAATGGTACAACGCAAGCACCATTTTGCAATGGTGGATGAGGTGGACAGTGTTTTGATTGATGATGCCAGAACGCCACTGATTATTTCCGGGCCTGTGCCAAGGGGTGATGACCAGCAATTCCATATCCACAAGCCCAAGATCCAGCAGCTGGTAGAAGTGCAAAAACAAGTGGTGTTGAAATCCCTTCAGGATGCCAAAAAACTGATTACAGAAGGAAAGGATGGCCCGCAAGACGGAGGACTCCAGCTCATGCGTGCATTCCGTGGTCTTCCAAAAAATACTGCCTTGATCAAGTTCCTCAGCGAACCTGGCATCAAGGTAAAACTGCAAAAATCAGAAAACTATTACCTGGCAGAGCAGCAAAAACACATGCCAGAGGTTGACGAAGAATTGTACTTCCACATCGATGAAAAAAACAACCAGGTAGAACTGACGGATAAGGGTTTGCATTTCATCACCAAAGGTGGAGAGGATCCCAATTTCTTTGTACTCCCTGACCTGAGTCTTGCCATCGCAGAGATTGACAAGGCCGCAACAAATGCAGATGAGAAACTGGCAATGAAAGAAGGCCTTTTGCAGGAATATTCATCCAAGGCAGACAGGATCCATACCATACAACAATTGCTGAAAGCCTATACCCTCTTTGACAAGGATATTGAATACGTTGTTATGGACGGTACCGTCAAGATTGTTGACGAGCAGACCGGCAGGATCATGGAAGGCAGAAGGTACAGCGATGGTCTTCACCAGGCCATTGAAGCCAAGGAAAATGTGAAGATTGAAGCCGCCACCCAAACCTATGCCACGGTTACCCTTCAGAACTATTTCAGGATGTACCATAAGCTGGCCGGTATGACCGGTACAGCAGAAACAGAAGCAGCTGAATTGTGGAACATTTACAAGTTGGATGTGGTAACCATTCCAACCAACCTGCAAATGACCAGGAAAGACCAGGAAGATCTGGTATTCAAGACCAAGCGTGAAAAATTCAAGGCGGTCATTGATGAGATTGAACAACTCCGTGAAGCAGGTCGACCAGTACTCGTGGGAACCACTTCAGTAGAAGTGTCTGAGTTGCTGGGAAGGATGTTGCAGCAGAAAAAAATCCCGCACAATGTATTGAACGCCAAACAACATGCCAAGGAAGCACAGGTGGTAGCCGAGGCCGGTTTGGCAGGTAACGTAACCATCGCCACCAACATGGCAGGAAGGGGTACAGATATCAAACTTGGGCCTGGTGTAAAAGAAGCAGGAGGCCTCGCCATCATCGGTACAGAAAGGCACGAGAGCCGTCGTGTAGACAGGCAGTTGCGTGGTCGTGCAGGCCGTCAGGGTGATCCGGGATCATCCCAATTCTATGTCTCCCTGGAAGATGACCTCATGCGCATGTTCGGAAGCGACCGCATTGCTTCGCTGATGGACAGGATGGGTTACAAGGAAGGTGAAGTGATCCAGCACAGCATGATCACCAAGAGCATCGAGAGGGCGCAGAAAAAAGTGGAAGAGAACAACTTTGGCATCAGAAAACGTTTGCTGGAATATGATGATGTGATGAACAAGCAACGCAGTGTTATTTATGGTAAAAGGCAGCACGCCCTCTTTGGAGAAAGGCTGGCCCTTGACCTCGACAATGCCTACTATGCTGTTGCAGCCAACATCGTCAACCAATTCACAGGAAGCAATGACCATGAGGGTTTCAAGCTTTCTGCCATCCTGCACTTCAGTGTGGAAACTGCCATCAGCAAGGAAGCCCTTGAAAAAGGAAATACCAATGAGCTGACAGAACAATTGTACAAAGAAGCCATTGAACAATACACTGCCAAAAAATCGCTTTTGGCCAAACAATCATTGCCTGTTTTCCAGAACGTTCGCACAACGCAGGGAAGCCATATTGTCAATGTGGTGGTTCCATTCACAGATGGCAAAAAAACCATCAATGCACTGACCAATCTGGACAAGACCATCACCACAAAGGGCATGGAACTGGTTTCTTCCCTTGAAAAAACCATCACCCTTGCCATCATTGATGATACATGGAAAGAGCATCTCAGGGCGATGGACGATCTGAAGCAAAGTGTGCAAACTGCTGTGTATGAGCAGAAAGATCCACTGGTCATCTACAAGCAAACGGCTTTCCAGTTGTTCTCTGAAATGGATGCCGAAGTGAACAAGGACATCGTTTCTTTCCTTTGCCACGCCTCCCTTCCTGTTGAAAATTCAGGTGGACTCAAGGAAGGCAGGGAAAGCAGAACTGACATGAGCAGGATGAAAGTGAGGAAGGATGAACTGTCAGCATCAGGTGCGCCTGAATTGGCCGAGGGAGACAACCAATACCATGATCCTTCAGAGGCATCAAAGCCAGAACCAGTGAGGGTTGGACCCAAAGTTGGCAGGAATGACCCTTGTCCTTGTGGCAGTGGAAAAAAGTTCAAGGCCTGCCATGGTCGTGACGCAGAGTAAACGAACATCATCAACAAAGCAATATGTTCAGACAGCGTTATTTCTATCTTCTGGCACTGATGATCGTATGGGGAGTATCAGCAAATGCACAATTTGCCAAGAGCCCTTATGTCAAAAGAGATCCGAGGGTAGACAAACTCGTGGACAAACAAATTGAACTGAACAAACAGGCATTAAGGGTAAGAACAACCCTTGAGCCAGGGTTCAGGATCCTGGTGATCAGTACAAACAAAAGAGACCTGGCCATTGATGCCAAATCAAGGTTATTGAAAATATACCCCGACCAAAAATCGTACCTGTTTTACCAATCCCCCTATTTCAAATTACAATTCGGTAACTTCAAAACAATGAAGGAAGCTGAGATGATGAAAAAAGAGTTGGTAATGGAATTTGGAGAAAACCTCATCATTATTCCTTCTCAGGTAGAAGTGAGGGGAGAAAAACAGGAAGCTGAAAATTTTTAATGAATTCAACATGCTGAGAGAAAAAATCAAACAGCTATCTGCCCAGTATTTTGAGGAGTATCGCGCCATCCGGCATCATCTGCATGCCCATCCTGAACTGAGTTACAAGGAATACAATACATCAAAATTTGTACGCGACCACTTGACCCAACTCGGCATCCCATTCACCGTAATGGCCGAAACAGGCGTCATTGGCATCATCGAAGGAAAGCAATCAGACCGTGTCATTGCCCTCAGGGCAGACATGGATGCCTTGCCCATACAGGAAGAGAATGAAGTGCCTTATGCATCTACCATCCCTGGTGTCATGCATGCTTGTGGTCATGATGTACACACCACCTGCCTGCTGGGAGCAGCCCGTATTTTGCATGAGTTGAGAGATGAGTGGGAGGGAACCATAAAACTGGTTTTCCAACCCGGAGAAGAAAAAAACCCAGGTGGGGCAAGCCTGCTGATCAATGAAGGTGTTCTTGAAAACCCAGCCCCATCCTCCATCTTTGGATTGCACGTGCATCCATTGTTGGAGATTGGAAAAATGAGTTTTGCCTCCGGCAAAGTAATGGCCAGTGCAGATGAGTTGTACATCACGGTCAGGAGCAAAGGAGGTCATGCAGCAAAACCTTACTTGACAGCAGATACAGTGCTTACTGCCTCACAGATTGTGGTAGCATTGCAACAGGTGGTCAGCAGAAACAACAACCCCTTCTCCCCTTCCGTGCTGTCGATTTGTTCCATGCAGGGAGGCTACACAACCAACGTCATACCATCGGAACTGAAAATGATGGGAACCTTCCGTGCCATGGATGAAGACTGGCGTTTTGAAGCCCATCGCCGCATCCGGGAGATTGTAGAGCAGGTAGGAAAAGCTTGTGGAGCAGAGGTGGAATTAGAGATCAGTGTTGGTTATCCTTCAGTTGTCAATGATCATGCGCTGACCCAACATGCAAGGTCATTGGCTGAAGAGATGATCGGAACTGAAATGGTGGAGGAAACAGAATTGAGCATGGGCGCAGAAGATTTCGGCTATTATTCGCAGAAAATACCGGGATGTTTTTACAGGCTCGGTACAGGTAACAAGGCCATGGGGATTGTGTCTGGCGTTCATACTCCAACATTTAACATTGATGAATCTGCCATTCAAACAGGAATGGCGATGATGGCTTATTTGGGGGTGAAGGGTTGAGCTTGCCAGCCGAAGGCTGGGGTTGTGGGTTGATGAATGAAATTAGGGTGATGCTAAAAAAATATTTATGCAAAAAAAAGATTTGAGAAGAGAACAGGCACTTGAGTACCATGCAAAAGGTAGGCCTGGAAAAATTGAAGTAATTCCAACCAAAGAGGCCAAAACCCAAAGGGATCTTTCTTTGGCCTACTCGCCGGGTGTTGCAGAGCCCTGCATGGAGATTTTTCATGACATTGAGAATGTTTACAAATACACTGCCAAAGGCAATCTGGTGGCGGTGATCAGCAATGGTACCGCTGTACTAGGACTTGGCGATATTGGCCCGGAGGCTGGTAAGCCTGTGATGGAAGGAAAGGGCGTACTCTTCAAAATCTTTGCCGACATTG
>CAITQQ010000228.1 GCA_903894575.1 uncultured bacterium | reverse complement strand
TGGAACAAACAAGATTTTGAGGCTAATGCCAAAGATGGCATTGGTGTTGATTGGCCCATCCGCTACGAAGACCTTGCTCCATGGTACAGCCATGTTGAGAAATTTGTGGGAGTGAATGGTCAAAAAAACAATTTGGACGTTCTGCCGGATGGTGAATTTTTGCCCCCGATGTTGATGATGGAGCCCGAACGTTATTTTGTGGATAAGGTTCAGAAAACACTCAATCGCCCTGTGATCATCGGAAGAACAGCGAATTTGTCAAAGGCACAGCCTTGGCATACTGCATTGGGAAGGGCCACCTGCCAATACCGTAGCAAATGTTCCCGGGGCTGTCCTTATGGAGCCTATTATAGCTCACTTTCCGGCGCAATTCCTGCTGCGAAATTGACCAAGCGGCTCTCTATTTTGCATGATAGTATTGTCACTGAAATCATCTACGATGAAGCTGGTGGGAAAGCCAAGGGAGTAAGAACCATAAACCAACATACCCTTCAAACGACTGAGTATTTTGCAAAAATTATTTTTGTCAATGCGGGGTCAATGAACTCCGCTGCACTTTTGCTGAATTCTACCTCAAAGCGTTTCCCTAATGGATTAGGCAATGACAGTGATCAGGTGGGAAGAAATATCATGGATCATCATTTGGGTGTAGGTGCAAATGCAACCATCGAAGGATTTGAAGATGATTTTATGTATGGCCAACGCCCCAATTCACTCTATATTCCGCGGTTCAGAAACTGGGGGGCAGACAAGCAAAACAATTACATCAGAGGGTTTGGCTACCAAGGTGGGGCCAGCAGAGCTGACTGGAAGAGAGGTATTGCCGCTGATGGATTTGGAGCAGCATTCAAGAAAGAGATGACCAAGGTGGGAAGTTGGAGCATTGGATTTGGAGGTTTTGGAGAAGTACTGCCCAATCCCAATAACAGGATGTACCTGGATTCAACCAAAAAAGACAAATGGGGTATTCCACTGATTGTTTTTGACGCATCTTTTGGTGACAATGAAATAGCCATGCGAAAAGACATGGCCAATGCAGCCGCTGAGATGCTTGATGCCGCTGGATTCAAGAACATTACCAAGAACAACCGACAGGATGTTCACTTGGGTTTGGGTATCCATGAAATGGGTACAGCAAGAATGGGCCGTGATCCCAAAACATCTGTGTTGAATAAATTCAATCAGGTGCATGATTGCAAAAATGTTTTTGTAACCGATGGGGCTGCAATGGCATCTTCTTCCTGCGTGAATCCATCTCTTACCTACATGGCTTTGACAGCAAGAGCAGCCAATCATGCGGTGGAAGAATTGAAAAAGCGGAGTATATAGCAAGCGTCATTCTTGAAATATCCTTTCAAATAAATCAAAAAAAATGCGTTGTATCAAGCGAGCCTTTTATTTATTTTTCTGTTTTTGTCTGATCAATACAACTGCTTTATGTCAAAACAAGAAGCCCAATATCATCTTCATCCTTACCGACGATCAACGCTGGGATGCGCTGGGTGTTGCAGGTAACCCGATTGTACAGACTCCTGAGATGGATGCTTTGGCGAATGCAGGAACCTATTTCAAAAATGCATTCTCAACCACTCCCATTTGTGCTGCCAGCAGGGCTTCCATTTTAACTGGTTTATACGAACGCACCCACGGATATACATTTCAAAAACCCAGGCTGAAGCAACCTTATGCCGATATCATCTACCCCAAACTGTTAAAGGAGAAGGGGTATCATGTCGGTTTCTTTGGAAAGCTGGGTGTGATCATTGATTCTGCCAATCAATATTTTGACCAAAGCGACTTTTATGATAGGGGGGGAAGTCCGGATCGTCGGGGATATTTTTATAAAAAAATAGGGAAAGATACTGTTCACCTTACCAGGTATACAGGTCATCAGGCCCAGGAATTCATCAAGAGTGCTCCGGCCGACAAACCTTTTTGCCTTTCTCTTTCTTTCAGCGCTCCACACGGTCATGATAATGCTGCAGAGCAATATTTCTGGCAGGATAAATCCGCTGACCTGTATAAAAATATTCAAATCCCTGAACCATTGTTGGGAGAAGATGAATATTTCAATCGTCTTCCAAAAGAGGTCAGGGAAGGCTTCAACAGGGTAAGATGGAAGTGGAGGTTTGATACTCCAGAAAAATACCAACAGATGGTCAAGGGGTATTATCGCATGATTACTGAAATTGACAATGAAGTCGGCCAGATCAGAAAACAACTGAAGCAAAAGGGTATAGATGACAATACCATCATTATTGTGATGGGTGACAACGGATATTTTTTAGGCGATCGCCAACTGGCGGATAAGTGGCTGATGTATGATGTATCGATCAGAATACCATTGATCATTTATGACCCCAGAGTAAAAAAGTCTTCCAGCGTTGATGAAATGGTATTGAATATTGATATCACAAAGACAATGATGGACATGGCAGGAATTACTGCTCCCAAAAACTATCAGGGGAGAAGCCTGACTCCTTTGTTGGTAAATAACAAAACCAATTTGAACAGGGATGCAATTTTATTAGAGCATTTGTGGGACAATCCTGATATTCCTTCCAGTGAGGCCATCAGGACCGAAAGATGGAAATATTTCCGGTATAGATTGATCAATGCTTCTGAAGAGTTGTATGATCTGAAAAATGATCCGCTGGAGAAAAAAAATCTTGCATCTGATGAAAAATATGCAAAAGTTATAGCCCAGTTACGTAAACAATGTGAAGCAGCTGCGATGAAATATCAATCAGAGAAACTTTGTCCTGATGATCCTTTTATCAAGGCCAAAAATTTCTGAAATATTGCTAAAATCCGATCAATATGAAATTCAAGAATTTATTCTCATGTATGCCAAGTATAAAATGTTTTGCGTAAAACCATTCTCCAAACAATTAAGGAAATTTAGTTTCATGACCATTTTTTTATAAAGCGCCACTTGCAGAAAGTACACTTACTGCTTGATTGCTGAAAGTTGGCAAAATTTTGGCACAGGTGCGTTTCTCTTAGTTGGAAG
>CAITQQ010000227.1 GCA_903894575.1 uncultured bacterium | reverse complement strand
GCTTGGGTCCAAAAGATGGATCACCATAATAAAAATCTCTGTCTGCAAAGGCCATGCTCATGGATTGATATACAGTGTGGATGTACTTTGTGCTGTTGTATCCCATTGATTTCAGGTCAACATTTTCAATGATGTTCAAGGCTTGCAACATCGACGGTCCCTGTGTCCAGGACTGCAGTTTGTACACATCAATTCCTTTGTAGTTGGCATGGGTTGTTTCTTCTTCAATGGGTTTCCAATTGGCGAGATCCTGTTTGGTGATCAATCCACCTTGTTCCTGACATCCTCTTACAAATTCAGTGGCAATATCACCCTTGTAAAACCTGTCATAAGCAGCCATGATGGCTGCTTTCCTCGACATTCCTTTTTTCAAGGCAAGTTGTTCTGCTTCCACCATCTTTGACAAAGTGATGAAAAGTTCTTCCTGCTTGAAGATCTCACCCGCTTCTGGGGCTTCTCTCTTTTCTCCGGCATGGGTGAGGAAAACCTTTTTGCTGTAAGGCCATTCCTTGATTCTTTCTTTTCCTCTTTCAATGCTGTTGGCTGTTTGGGCATCAATCGGATAGCCTGATGCAAGTTGCATGGCGGGTGCCAGCACTTGTTTCAAACTCATTGTGCCATAGTTGGCCAACATATGACAAATGCCTCCAGGGGTGCCAGGAGTAGTTGCGGCCAAGGCTCCGAATTCTGGAGGAAAATTATATCCCTTTCCTTTGAAAAAATCAGGGGTTGCTCCGGTTGGGGCTACTCCCATGGCATTCAGGGCAATCACTTTTTTGGTTTTGGGGTTGTAAATGATGGCCTGTGTTTCACCTCCCCAGCTCAATACATCCCACATGGTGCAGGTTGCGGCAAGCATGGCACAAGCAGCATCAACGGCGTTGCCACCCTTGTTGAAAATGGTGGCTCCGGCAGTTGCCGCCAGGGGCTTTCCTGTAATGGCCATCCAATGTTTTCCATGCAAAGGGGGTTTCTGAGTTTGTTGTGCAAATGCAGATCCAATAAGCAATGCAGCAATGCAGCCGGATATAATTTGTTTTTTCATCATCTTATGCTCCTTTGTAAAATTTACCTTTTTTCATGATCAAATCAACCTTTTGCAAGAGATTGATGTATTTCAATGCATCTCCTTTAACAGCAATGATATCAGCCTGCTTGCCTTCACTGATGGTACCAACCTTGTTCTCCACACCCATGAAAACAGAAGGCCAATAGGTGGCTGATTTTATCGCTTGCACGGGGTCTACGCCAAATACCCTGACCCATACATCCAGCTCATTCCAGGTGCTTTGAGAATGGAATTTCATGGGAATGCCACTGTCTGTTCCAACAAGCAGGACGACACCTGCTTTTTGCAGTTGCCTGAACTTGGTTTCCAGCGTGGGTTTTCTGATGGGCGTGAGTTGGAAATAGCTCATTCTTCCGGGATGTGTAAGGGATTGTTTGATGTCTTTGACCACCGAGTCTGGCAAGCCCAGGTGCCAGGAAGGATCATCCAGTTTTTCTGGATTGTCACGCACGTCCTCGTAATTATAAAGCCCTTCAACGGTGGGCGTCCAAAAAAGGGGACCCTTGCTCATTTGCGCAGTTCTTTCTGCAATGGCTTTTACAATATCATCAGGGTAGGCGGGTGCAGAAGATAAACCGGTATGTTCAAAATTATCAACGCCTGCATCTAATCCAATCCTGATTTCATTGGGTCTGTGTGAGTGGCCGACCACTTTCAGCTTGTTCTTGTGTGCCTCATCAACAATAGCAAAAACCTCCTCTTTAGACATTTCATCTTGGTCAATCAGCTTGATGCAATCCACGCCTGCTTTTGCCAAGGTTTGAACCTTTTCCCGGGCATCTTTTTCGCCATAAATTCCCCAGCGAAAC
This sequence comes from uncultured bacterium, assembly GCA_903894575.1. GTDB lineage: Bacteria > Bacteroidota > Bacteroidia > Chitinophagales > Chitinophagaceae > Pollutibacter. The sequence continues at coordinate 6,435 of CAITQQ010000227.1, read as the reverse complement.
TGCTCTGTTCCGGGATATGGGCGGTGTTGTAAAAATGGTCCACTTACATACATGGTTGGCCCAGGTAGTTCACCCTTGTTGATGGCATCCCTGACCCAAAGACTTTCTTCCAGCGGGCCTCCAAGGTCACGGGCGCTGGTAACGCCGGCCATCAGCAGCTGGTGGGCAGAGGCTGGCATGATTACTTTTTTGAACAGGGGAGGATATTTCTTGTCCCAGTAGGGATAGTCTGAATGTCCGTTGATCATCATGTGGACATGCATGTCCCAGAGGCCGGGCATAACGGTCATCCCTTCGGTAGAGATGATTTGTGTTCCTTTTGGTATCTCAATTTCCCCAATCCGGCCTACTTTTTCAATGGTTTCACCATTGATGATTACCACACTATTGAGAATGGGTTTTCCACCAAATCCATCCACCAGTGTTCCCCCTACCAGGGCCTTTTTCTGTGCCATGGAGGCGAAAGAGAAGAGTGAAAGGGCAACAAAGAGTGTCTGTTTTATCATGTAATTGACTTTATAATTGTAATGATACAAGATATAAAAAATTGCAACGCTGTGTTTGCTTTGTTGAGCCTGGACTGGGATTGTTGTTACGGGAACGATTTCGTAAAAAGATACCTTGAAAACCCACGCAGCACCTGTGTTTTTGTATATTTGAATCCTTAATTACAACGAATGGACATCAGGTTTGCTATCGGGAAAAACGAGACAAAGACTTTGGATACGAACGGGCTGCGTGATAATTTTTTGGTCAGCGAACTTTTTCAGGCTGATAAATTGAAGCTTACTTACTCCCATTACGACAGGATGATCATTGGTGGTGTATTGCCAGTTAAAAAATCAATTGCCCTGTCCAATCCTGCTGAGTTGCGTGCTGAATATTTTTTGGAGAGAAGAGAGTTGGGTATCATCAACATTGGCGGAAAAGGTGAAGTGGTGGTAGACGGCAAGAAGCATGGTTTGAAAAAGCTTGAGTGTTTGTATGTTGGAAAGGGTGCCCAAAAAATAACATTCAGCTCGGCGGATAAAAAAGACCCGGCCAAATATTATTTGCTTTCTGCACCTGCCCATCACCCATATCCTACAAAGAAGTTCTCCAAAGAGCAGGCTTCTCCAGTTGCATTGGGTGACGCTGCCACATCCAACAAAAGAACTGTATACAAGTATATCCACAGGGATGGTATCCAAAGTTGTCAGCTGGTCATGGGATTGACAGTTTTGGAAAAAGGAAGTGTCTGGAATTCTGTTCCTCCACATACCCATACCCGAAGGATGGAGGTTTACCTCTATTTTGACCTTGATGCATCCCAGCGACTTTTCCATTTTATGGGTGAGCCTCAGGAAACAAGACATATCGTCATGGCCAATGATGAGGCCGTGATTTCTGCTCCCTGGAGCATGCATTTTGGGAGCGGTACATCCAATTATTCATTCATCTGGGGAATGGCAGGGGAGAACCTTGACTACACCGACATGGATCCAGCCCCCATCACTACTTTGAAATAATCATTCAACAAGAACCATAAAATACATCACAATGTCAAAGAAAGTTGTAACCCTTGGAGAAATCATGCTCCGTTTGTCAACACCCGATTTCAAGCGTTTTGTTCAGGCCGATACATTTGACATCACCTATGGTGGTGGTGAAGCCAATGTTGCCGCTGCCTTGTGCAATTATGGGCTGAACGGAACATTTGTAACCAAAGTGCCTAACAATCCGATTGGTCAGTCTGCCATCAACCACCTTCGCCGCTATGGTGTTGATACACAGTTCATCGCCAGGGGTGGTGACAGGCTTGGTATCTACTTCTTGGAGACTGGTGCTTCCATGAGGGCTTCACAGGTTGTTTATGACAGGGTTGGTGCATCCATCGCAGATGTTGATGCTTCAGAATTTGATTTTGATAAAATCCTTGATGGCGCTGACTGGTTCCATACAACAGGTATTACCCCTGCCTTGTCAGACAAGGCGGCAGCATTGACCGAAGCAGCTTTGAAAGCAGCCAAGGCAAAAGGCATTACTACCAGCATCGACCTGAACTACCGCAAGAAATTGTGGAGCAAGGAAAAAGCAAGGGAAGTGATGACAAGGCTTTGCCAGTATGTTGATGTTTGCATCGGCAACGAAGAAGATGCCGACACAACACTTGGCTTCAAAGCAAAAGATACTGATGTTACCAAAGGCGAATTGGATCTTGATGGATTCAAGGACGTTTTCAAGCAAATGAAAGAGAAATTCGGATTCAAATACATCGCCTCTTCACTGCGTGAAAGCCATAGCGCCAGCGACAATGGATGGAGTGCACTGGTGTATGATGGAACTGAGTTCTACCATACCAAGAAATACAATGTGCGCATCGTTGACCGTGTGGGCAGTGGCGACAGCTTTGCCAGTGGATTGATTTACGGATTGGTAACCGGAATGCCAATGCCCGAAGCGGCAGAGTTTGGTGTTGCAGCTAGTGCCATCAAGCATACCATTCCCGGAGACCTTAATCATGCAACCTTGGGTGAAGTGAAAGACCTGATGAAGGGTGATGGCAGCGGAAGGGTACAGCGTTAATTTAATCAAGGATAAAACAAAAGAACATGATCATTGATTCCGTGCAGAATGCAAGCAAATACTGCAGCATCCATCCACTTTTTGCAAAAGCGTTTGAATACATCAATACAACAGACCTGGCTTCTCTTGAAGTGGGAAAGTATGATATTGCTGAGGGCCTGAAAGCCATCATTTCAAACAAAGCAGGAATGACGGCTGAAGAATCTTCAGCAAAATTTGAGTGCCATAATGCAAACATTGATATCCAGCTTTGCATCAAAGGTGTTGAAACCCTGGGATGGAAACCTCGCCAGGACTGCAAGTCTGAGAGGGAGCCTTATAACGCAGAAAAGGATGTCATGTTTTACACCGATAAGCCTGACATGTTTTTCCAATTGACTGATGGACAGTTTGCCATCTTCTTCCCTGAAGATGTGCATGCACCCATGATTGGGGAAGGTGAAATCAAAAAGTTGGTGATCAAGGTAAAAATCTAATCGATCTCCCGAGGAGATCCAAAATAAAAAACTAATTATGACAACTGCTAAAGTAGTAATGGACGCTATTGTTGCGCAAGGAATGCTTCCCCTTTATTTCAATCCTGATGAAACCATCAGTGTTGAGGTTTTGCGTGCGCTTCACCGTTCAGGTGTTGTAGCTGTGGAGTATACCAACAGAGGCGATGCAGCCCTTCAGAATTTCAAAAAATTGGTTGAGGTGCGCAATGCAGAAATGCCGGGAATGCTTTTGGGCGTAGGTACCATCAAGAACATGCAACATGCAACTGATTACCTGGCTGCTGGTGCAGACTTCCTGGTCAGCCCTGGTTATGTTGCCGAAGTTGCAGCCCATTGCATAAAGCATGATATTTTCTTTGGCCCAGGTTGCATGACACCAACCGATATCATTGCTGCAGAAAATGCTGGCGTGAAATTCATCAAATTGTTCCCAGGAAACCTGCTTGGTCCTGAGTTCATGAGCAGCATCAAAGAGATCTTCCCTAAATTGGTTTTCATGCCAACAGGTGGCGTTGATACAACCCGTGAAAGCATTGAAGGTTGGTTCAAAGCTGGTGTAAGCGCAGTTGGAATGGGCAGCAAGCTGGTGAGCAAAAAACTCATGGAAGCCCGCGATTATGATGGGATTGAAAATAGTGCAAAACAGGTATTTGAATTGATCAAATCAATCAGGGGTTAATTTCCACACCATGCAACATACTTTTCTTGCCACCATCTCCTTAGCACTGATGATATCGATTTCCGCAACTGCCCAATATGAACCGCTTTACAAAAAGAAGGTTCCCAATTTCATTGAGGCAGCGAATGAAGAATCTGAAGCAGTCACCGGAGGTATAATGAGGATCTCAAAGGTTTCGATACCAGGCTACGCTTTTTTCAGTGCTGGTGAGGATGGTGCTAAAAAACCTTGTGTGATCATTTGTCCGGGTGGTGGTTATGGTATTCTTGCCGCCCAGCATGAAGGAACAGATGTGGCAAAGTTTTTCAATGGCATAGGCGTGCATGCGGTTGTGCTCAAATACAGGATTCCATCTGCAAGGCATCAGGAACACAAGGAAATCGCACCCTTGCAAGATGCACAGCAGGCCATCTTCATGGTGAGAAAAAATGCAAAGAAATGGGGAATTGACCCTGCTAAAATCGGAATCATGGGATTTTCTGCGGGAGGACATCTTGCGTCTTCTCTTGGTGTTCATTACAATGATCCTAAACTCAACTTCAAAGGAAAAACATCCTTGAGGCCTGATTTTCAGGTATTGATTTATCCTGTTATTTCTTTTGGAAAATATGCCCATTTGGGATCAAGAAACAATTTGTTGAGCCCTGATACCACAGCCAGCCTGATCAATTATTACTCCAATGAACTTCAGGTAAATGCCCAAACCCCTCCTGCATTTTTGGTGCATGCCAAAGATGACAAGGCTGTTCCCATTGAGAATTCTCAGATGTATTTATCCGCACTCAAAGAGCATGGTGTTCCCGGGGAATTATATGTCTATGAAAAGGGGAGTCATGGTTTTGGCATGAACAACAAAACCAGCGATGTAAAATGGACTGAGCTGCTGAAAAAATGGATGCAGCAAATGAAAATCATTCCTTAGCAGGATTGTTCTTTTTCAACTTCAAGGATGTGATCCAAACGCCTGCAACAATCAACAGGCCTGCAATTGCTTTCACAATAGTGAATTGCTCTCCCATCAATAATACTGCTCCCAGGGTTCCGAAAACAGGTTGGAAATAAACAAAGCTACCTGTTTTGGAAGGCCCCCATTGTTGCACACCCCAGTTCATCAGCAGGTTGGCTGCCAGCGTACCCAAGATCACAATATAAAGGATGGAGAACCAATCCCACCCGGAAAATGCCTGCCAGTCTGCTGTTACGAAACTTTTTAGGCTGAAAGGCATACTGAACAAGGCGCCGAAGATGAATACAAACCTCAGGATGGTGATGGGGGAGTATTTTTTTGAAACCTTTCTGATCAGGATCAAATAGGAAGAATAACATACTGATCCTGCAAGGATCAGGCCATCGCCAAGCAAAGTCGGTGGATGAACCTCAACGGATGTGGCCCGGCTTTTGATCAACAAGAAAGCACCTGATAAACCCAGCAACAACCCAATGATTTTGTTCCCGGCAAAACTTTCTTTCAGAAATATGGCTGCCAAAACGCTTACGATGATGGGTGTTGACATGATCAACAAAGAAGAGTGAATGGGATTGGTGGATGCAATGCCCATGATGGAAAAGGTCTGGTTGAGGGTGACCCCCAGCAAGCCGGCAACCATCAAGAGTCCGTAATCTTTTTTCTCAATCCTTTCTTTCTTGCTGTTGAACAGTTGCAACATGGTCAACAGGATTGCCGTGAAAAATATCCTGGCAAATGAGATTCCTAATGCCTGTACATGATGGGGCGCAATTTGTTTTACGGCAATTACATTTGTGCCATAGAAAAAATTGGCGGCCACAAGTGCGGCCGCCGTTATAATACTACCAGGCTGTGGATGTTTAGTATTTGAAGACTTTTCCACCAGCCATTACTTCTTGGGTCTTTTCATCAAAGGTTACTTTTTCTCCTGTTCTTGCTGCCGCATTGGACATGATGGTAGCAATAGAATGGGTGTATCCGGCTTCAACAGGTGCATTGGTCTGCTTTCTGCTCCTGATGCATTCCATCCAGTTGCGTACGTGTGCAGACGTAAGGGGATCTCCTCCGGTGTTCGCACCAGATTCTACCTTCACCATATTGTCTGTTAGGTTCATCTCAGGCAACAACACGGGTTTCATGCCCATGGGTTTGGCAAATCTTTCTGTGAGTCCACCTTTGGGTGATACCTTGTTGTTGATGAGGTTGAGCTCTCCGCCAACACTGTAATACACCTCGCTGGCATTGTCATCACCATTGTGCATCCTCGACATGAACACAACCTGGAATCCTTTGGATAGATCATCCATCGGACCATAATCGAATACGGCAGTGGTGGTATCCCAGTTCCTTCTGCCATCTTTCCACTGGTAAACGCCTCCGTTGGCCACCACACTTCTTGGGTGGGAGAGACCTGTAAACCAATGCACGGTATCGATTTGATGGCTCATCCATTGACCAGGCATACCTGATGAATATGGCCAGAACAAACGGTATTCAAGGTATTTGCGGGGGTCGAATTTTTCAAAAGGCCTATTCATCAGGTAGCGTTTCCAGTCAAGATCCTCTTCATGGCATTTTGCCACAAGATCTGGCCTGCGCCACCTTCCGGGTTGGTTCACGTTCCAAGTCAATTCAACCATGGTAATATCTCCGAATTGTCCGGATTTGATGAATTTTTCTGCCGCATGATAATTCGCACCAGACCTTCTTTGTGATCCAACCTGGAT
>CAITQQ010000226.1 GCA_903894575.1 uncultured bacterium | reverse complement strand
TGTTGATTTTCCCTCAAAAAATCAGCAAGAAAAAAGGGAATTACATATTTCCCAGTAGACACGGAAGAAATTCTTAATGTACCTGACAATGTTCCATTAAACTTTGTCAGTCTATTGTCGATAACACTGACTTCATTCATGATGTTTTGTGCTGACTCAGCGATATCCTTGCCAAACTCTGTTACGCATACTTTTTTATTGATTATTTCAATCAATGGAATATTGAATTGGCTTTGGAAGTTTTTTAGCTGGATAGAGACAGCCGGCTGGGTAAGATGCATGGACTCAGCAGTCTTCGTAATGCTTCTTGTCTGAACAATTTTCAGGAAAATTGCGAGTTGATGCAGGGAATAATTCATAACTATTATTTATACATGCAAGTACAAACATAAATAATTACAAATTGTTTAGTTCATTCAAATCTGTAGCCAAGGGGATTTTTTTTTGTACCTAAACCCAGCAAGGTGCAATTACAGGTCTGGTAGTGGGGATCAGATTTCCTTTCTGTCTTATTTAGAATGTTTTGTCTATTTGAAAAGATTATAATGAAAAAAGGGATAAATCATCTTGAAAATGACTTATCCCTTTAGTAGCGAGATCGGGAGTTGAACCCGAGACCTTCGGGTTATGAATCCGACGCTCTAACCACCTGAGCTACCTCGCCATAGATGATTTTGGGTGGCAAAAGTAAGCAATGTATTTTTCATAAAAAAATTGAACCAGTTATCCTTGAAAAATCATGAAACATGCATGTTTTTATTAAAAAAGGATTCTAACTTGTTCAAATGTCATCAGCGGCATTCAAAAAAGGACAAATTTTACCTGATTAGCTTAATTCAACCACGATGAAATTAAAATCACTGCTCACCCTCCTGATTGGAATATTAGCCATTTCAGCATTTGCCCAAAAACCTGTAATTACAAGATTTGAGCCTAAAACTGGAACAAAAGGCACAAAAGTTTACATCTATGGCAAAAACTTGAAATCGACCAAATCTGTTTATTTCAAGAATGTTCCTGCCGGCGCTTTCCAAGTTATGAATGATACTACTGTTATTGCAATGGTTGGCGACGGAGCAACAGGAATGGTCTCCGTAGGCACCGAATTCGGGGAGACTGCATTGGGAGAATTTGTCTATACCACGCCAACACCGCTGAATTGCGATGTGATAAAGCAATTTCTACCCTATATCAATAAAATTGAAGTTGAATCAACCCATTGCTTCAGGGATAGCATGATCAAGCTTACTGTCAGCAATGGAGAGTTTAAATCTTATCGATGGAGCACAGGCGACACAACACCTTTCGTTTGGATCAAAAGTTCCCAGAAGGTCTCTGTAACTGTTGGAAATGCTGCACTAGGTTGTTTTTCAAAGTCTTCCCCCATGGTCCGCTTTATCAGAAATACCCTTGAAAAGCCCATAGTATCATTCAAGGATTCGACGTTATCAAGCACCAAAGCTCCAATTTACAGGTGGTTTTTCAATGGTGAACTGCTGAAAGACAAGACTCAGCAAATAAGGGCTACAAAGATTGGGACATACAGGGTTGAGACCAGTGCCGATGAGCTATGCTGGACATCCTCCAATGAATTCAAGCTTAGTATTGGCAGCCTTGTTCCTGAATCAGACTCTCTGGCAGTAAAAGTCTATCCCAATCCCAGCGCTGGTGAGTTCAAAGTTGCAGTTGTCTTGCCCAAGGAGCAAAAAATGAACATTCAGATAACCATCCTTGATGCAACAGGGACAGTTGTATACAAATCACCTTTGTTACTCATGACTGGCCGTGAAATCCATGTTCCACTGCATATTGCCAAAAAAGGCATTTATAGCGTGCGGGTTGATGTCAACAACAAAATAAGGTCCAGGACTTTATTTATTCAGTAGCAGCAACAACTTTGGAATGAACTATTTTACAATAGTTTCATCAACAAAGATGGGTAGGCTGGCCCAGCAAGCCTTTTCACTTCATCTGCACAGCTGGCACAACCATAGTGTGTAATGGCTTTGTTCAGCAATGGGATGGCTTCTGCCTGCTTGAATTCATTGATCTGAGGACCAGTCCATTGTTGCTTTTTCAGCAAATAGGGCAAGATAAAGTCAAAGCCCTTTTTCAAGGATTTTCCTGATGCTGTTTTGCTATTCCAGAGATCCAATCCATGCTGTTGAAACCGGGTGGCCAGGCTGCTGTAGGCATTCAAAATAAATACGGAGTAATGCAGGGATGTGGTCCTTTTCATTTCCAAAGGGAATGAACCTTGAGCGTCCATTTCCTTATCTAAACGGTTCATTACCCTTGTGTAAATCGTTTTGATGAGATTGGTATCCCTCATAAATCCTGCATAAGCCAGGAGCTGTGCATCATACCAAACACCATGATTGTTGGGTGCATTCATCTCTTCTATTCCTATGGTACTGGAGCCTAACCATTGGATGAAATCCTTCACCCAAGCCTCCATTCCTGCCTGATCCTTGGCTGTCCAAACAGACGAGGCCTTGAGCAGTTGAATCCCATCCATGATGTGCATGAAATGTCGGGTATCAATTACACCTTCTGCCCGACCATTGGTAACTCCCTTCACAGACTGTGCATATTTAAGGTTAGGGTTCATCCTTGTGGCAGTATCGAGAAACCATACCCTGATCAGCTTTGTGGCATGCGTTGCATATGCTTCTTTTCCAGTAAAATAATAGGCCAAAGCCATATGATAAATACTGGCACTCAGGCCGGGCAATACAACCTTATCTGGAAAATTTTTTACTTCAGGATTGATCTCGCCATCCCTGCGAACATAGGGAACACCATTGGCAGTATTGGGATTGGGCCACCAATAAGGCGCTATGCTCATGTAATCATGCTTGTCTCCACTCGGAGGGAGGTCTGTTTTGCTCATTACACTCACAGGCTTGAACCTCAATGCTTTTTCAGCATCACCCTTCAATTGATCAAAGGCATTTGTATATTCCTTGTCATTTTTTTGAATCCTTTCCTTGCTTTTTACAAGTTGATTCAAGTCCATGGTGACAAGATCAGTAAATGATATTTTTTCTTGCGCAACAAGAGGTATTGAACCAAGCAACAATACCCAAAAAAAAATTGAAAATTTTCTCATCACTGTTTTTTCGCTTTGTTTTTCGTTTTGTTTGCATGACGACCACTGCCATCACCATTATCAAGGAAGCCGCCAGCAGGATTCAATTTATCCAAAACCGCCTGGAGCTTCTTTTTCTCTGCAGTCGTTTTTTCATCAAGGACAACCAATTTCTCCTCAAAAGGAGCATTCCTCATGTCATAAAGATCACCTGACCGCATCAACTTCCAGTTGGCAGAACGCACATACCAGTCCTTGCCCAGTCCAGTAAATATCCACTCCCTGGCAGTTCCTTTGCCTCCTTTCAGTTGGTATGCAAAACTCACCCCATCCAGTACATTGTTTGTTGGAAGTGCGGCCCCGGCAATTTCTGCAAAAGTGGGAATAAAATCAGCGGCATCAATCAGGCTGTTGGAAACACCGGGCTTCTTGATCATACCTGGCCAGTTTACAATCATGGGAACAAGGCTTCCGCATTCTTGCATGGTTCCCTTTTTGCCACTGAGCTTTTGTCCTTGTACCCTGCCAATTTGAGCGGCTTCTCCTGCAGTACCATTATCACCAAAAAATACAATCAGCGTGTTCTCCCTTAATTTCAAGCTATCCAAGGTATGCACCAACTTACCTACAAGTTTATCCATGTAGGAAATATTGTCAGCATAAAGTTGCTTGTAATCAGAGGTACCAGGCTTGGTATCCGGTGTTGCAACGATCTCTCCATGCACGTGTGACAAGGAATAGTACAGGTAGAAAGGATCTTTTTTGTGTTGTGCCAAAAAGTTCACCATGTGGTCATGCATCAGGTCTGGCATGTACTCACCATCCTTCAACACGTCTTCTTTCCCATTCACAACATACTTATCTTTCTTTTCAGCTTCATTAAAAAAAGACCCGCTTCCAAAAAAACGCAAATAGTCATCAAACCCAAAAGCACCAGGGTCCAAAGGAAGCTGCCCCCACTTGCCAATCATGGATGATGTGTATCCGGCTTTTTTTAAAATGGCTGGCATAAAGTTCTCAGCAGAGGGCTTGATTTCACCGGTCATGTCTTGGTTGACTGCTCCGGTCCTAAAGCCATATCTTCCTGACAGTATCAAAGCCCTGGATGGACCGCACAATGGCACCGTGTATGCATTGGTATAGCGTATGCCTTCCTGGGCCAGCTTATCAATGACTGGCGTTTTGAAAAAATCAGCTCCATAAGCACTGACTCCATCGATCCCAAGATCATCCGCTAGAATAAAAACGATGTTTGGTTTTTTAACCTGTCCAGATACATTGCTGAAAATAAAAAAAGCACCTAAAAAAAAAGTTAAAAACTTCATATGAATTGTAATTATCGAACTTCTTGTGAATTAAAGTAAGCCAACAGGTCAGCCCGCATTCTTGCGGATAATGAGGCATATTTTTTTTCGGTAGCAACATTCTTGGTTTCTAATGGATCCGCTATATAGTCATACAACTCCATGCCAATTTCATCTTTTTCAAAATATTTTTTGGTAGACCTGAATCCGTTTTTCATCCAGATTGTGAAACGGTATTGTCCATCCCGAATCGAGTAGCCCATGGTACTAGCCTCAACAAAGCCGGACCTCCCATTTTCTTCGCTGATTCCACTTCTGGGGTATTGACTGGTTGCATATTTTTTTACAGCAAGGGTTGGATCTTTCATGACAGGCTTGAGGCTTTTACCCTGCAACTGTTGTGGAATCGGCAATCCTGCCAAGTCGCATAATGTTGGAAATATATCGACATGTTCCGTCAAAGACCGGGTACTGTTGGGGTTTATTCCAGGTGAACTGATGATCAGTGGTGCTCTGGTAGCTTCTTCAAAATTGCTGTGCTTGCACCACAAATTGTGATCTCCCAAATGCCAGCCATGATCTCCCCAAAGTACAACGATGGTGTTTTTCGAAAGCCCAAGAGTATCTAGCGTATTCAATAGCTGCCCTACCAGTGCGTCAGTGTATGAAATGGCAGCATAATAAGCATGGACAAGTTCTTGCTGTTTGGCTGCAGAGATGGAATATCCAAATTCCTTTTGGCTTGTAACTGCCATATCAGCTGGCATGTCCGTATAAGCCCTGATTTCACCGGCATTGTGATAGGCTACCGAAACAGGATTGGTTGTTTGTGATTGAAAGGGAGCCAATGGCATTTCAGCTCTTTTGTACAACTCCCAATATTTTTTGGGAGCAACAAATGGAAGATGAGGTTTTGCGATACCTACAGCAAAAAAGAAAGGCTGACCAGTTTGAGACAAGCTTTTCAAGATATCCTTTGACTGCAAAATGTTTGCCCCATCGTTATAGGCATTGTCCGGGACATCAATGCATTCGGATGTCGGCCTTACCTTGAGATTCGCTTCGGCATTAGCCTCTGCCTTGGTCATTCCTTTTGCAATGGATTCACGGATTACTTTTTCAATCTGCGCTTTGGTCTCTGCCAATTGGTATCTGCCTGAGGCAGGTTCGCCCAATGAAGGCTCATAATATTTTTTATCAGTCTTGTAATATGGCACACTCCAAGACAACTTATCGTTTTGCTCATCTACATTTCGGCTGTCAAATACCTTCCCTATTCCTTGCGTAGAATAACCCTGTGAAATCAGATATTGGGGAAGGGTAACTATGTCAGGACTGACCTCCCTGATTTTTGCCTTAAGATCCCAAATCTTGGTGAAATCAGGTCTCATTCCCGTCATGATGCTCGCCCTTGTAGGTCCGCAAATCGCTTGCTGGCAATAGTTATTCAAAAAAACAGTTCCACGTTTTGCCAATCGATCAATGTTTGGTGTTTTGATCATCCCATTTCCATAGGCTCCTATAATCGGTTTAAGGTCATCAACGGCTATAAAGAGAATATTGGGTTTTGATGTTTGTCCAACAAGGTTATGTGAGAGCGAAAAGAAAAGCAGATAAAATATTGAATACAGCAGTTTACTTTTCATTTTTGCTTTTTTCTTGGGATTTGAAAAATTCTAACATTTCGCCACGCAATTCCTTGGCAATTTTTGCATAGGCCTTTTCATCAACCACATTTTGCTTTTCCAGCGGGTCAGCAACATAGTCATACAATTCTGAGGCATATACTTTGTTTTCACTGAATGCAGTGCTTGATGTAAAATCATTCATCCAGATGGTGTAACGGTATTTGTCTGTACGCATGCTGTATCCCATCATGGCATTGCTGGTATAATTTTTCTTTTTCATTTCCTCTTTGCTGAGCTTTCTTGGATACTGGCTCATGGCAAATTCGTTCACCGCAGCCTTCTTGTTTTGCATAACAGGCTTAAGGCTTTTGCCATGCAAATGCTTTGGAACGGGTACTGAAGCGAGGTCACAAAGGGTTGGAAAAATATCAATATGCTCAGACAGGGAACTGGTTGGCCCAGGTTTCATGCCAGGTGCAGCAATGATCAATGGGGCACGGGTAGCCTGTTCCAGGTTGGTATGCTTTTCCCAAAGATCATGATCGCCAAGATGCCAACCATGATCACCCCACAAAACAATGATGGTGTTGTTCAAGGTTCCCAAAGAATCAAGTGTGTTCAATAGAATTCCCACCTGTGCGTCCATGTAAGACACAGCTGCATAATACCCATGGATCAATTCCAGTTGTTTTTCGGTTTTTAACCTCAGATGAAAACCTGGCTCGTTGAACATCGCAAAGGCGGGAATATCGGTGTAGTTTCTGAGTTCTCCTGATTTGTGATAGGCAATTTCCGGTGCATTGCTGGCATGTTCCTGAAAGCTAGCAAGTGGCATGTCTGCACGGTTGTAGAGGTCCCAATATTTTTTAGGGGCAACAAATGGCAGATGGGGTTTGTGGTAGCCTACTGCAAGAAAAAATGGCTTCTGGTCTTTGTGCATCTTTACCATCTGTTCCTTGGCTTTCAATGTGATCACACCATCTTCGTAAGCATTGTCTGGTACGTCATAATTTTCTGTGGAGGGACCTTTGATGGATGTCGGCATTTCGTCATCATCTTCCCTCTGAACCCTTTCCTTTTTGACGAGAAACATTGCCTTGTTTTCTGGCTTTTGGTATTGCTTATTGGCTGGGTCGCCCAGACCATTGGCATAATCACTGGCTTTGGGCTCCATGTAGGGCATGTTCCAGGACACTGGGTCAATCTTTTTTATGGCACTGCTGGGATGAAAAATCTTACCTGTCCCAACGGTATTATAGCCTTGTGAAATCAAGTATTGCGGCAAGGTCACAATATCAGGATTGATATCACGCATTTGTGTTTTCAGGTCCCATACTTTTGTATAGTCTGGTCTCATCCCAGTCATAAGGCTCGCACGTGTCGGCCCACAAACCGATTGTTGACAATAGTTATTGGAAAACATCGTACCCATTTTGGCAAGGCGGTCAATATTGGGTGTTTTGATGAGTTTGTTTCCATAACAACCCATGATGGGCTTCAGGTCATCAACAGCAATGAAAAGGATGTTGGGCTTCTTGGCTTGCTGGGCAAGGATGTCCAGGGATAAAAATACAAGGATGGTTGAAATGATCAATGCCGGCTTTCGCATCATGTTGTTTTTTTCAAATTTTAATTTAATCAATATCCTGGATTCTGCAGGATTTTTAAAGTGGTATTGTTGTCAATTTCTCGTTGAGGAATAGGCAGCAACAAACGATCTTTTGTAACATAGGCTTGAATCTGGGCCAACGTTGGTCTTGGACTGGGATATTTTCCATAATGTGCAGTATAGATTGCACTGTAGTGATTTTTAATCGTTTGCTCGGCAGTGATGGTTGTCATGGTTGTATTGTACCTGAGCAAGTCATACCAACGGATGTTTTCAAATGCAAATTCCAATTTGCGCTCATTGGCCAGTTCCCGCTCAAACAAGGCAACGGTATTGACTGCAGCAGGCAACAGGTCAGTCAGCCCTGCCCTTTTCCGGGTTTGGTTGATCAAAGAAAGGCTTGCAGCTGAATTTCCCTGTGCTTCGGCAAGCATCAACAAGACATCAGCATACCGCATCACTATCCAGTCGTTCTCAGCATCGTTTACAATAGAAACTGGAGAAATCATTTTCTTGGGATACAATACTTTGGTGCTGCCATATTCGCCAATGCTGATGGCTTTCCGCAAATCAGTTGCAGCATATCCAAGGTTCAGGTCAGCACTGGGCGTATTGAATCCACCACCATCACCAATGATGACTGCAGTGCCACTCAGTTCAGGTGCAAAAGCATTGGGAAAGGTAGAGCCAAGACCAATACCGCCTGCCTTGTACCTGATGGCGAAAAGAATTTCCTTGTTCATCTCATTTGAAATAGAGAATACATCACCATAGGTCGCAACCAGGCCGTATCCACTGTTGGTAATGACATCGTTCAACAAAGGAATGGCTTCTGCTTTTCGGTTCAAGGTCAGGTATACTTTCGCGAGCATGGCCTTTGCAGTCCAGCTGTTTACACGACCCAATGTCGTAGCGGGGATTGACGCATATTTCAAGGAAACGCCATTGGCAACGGCATAACTCAGATCAGCGGTGATGAGTTTGTAGATTTCTGCCACAGAGACCCTGTTCATCGAAGTTGCATCAAAGGGAGACAAAGGTTCGTGCACAAGAAAGACCCCGCCAAATTGCCTCACCAAATTGAAATAGTGGTAGGCCCTGATAAAAGCGGCTTCTGCTGAAAGTTCTTTTTTGTCCTTTTCAGCAATCTGTACATCTGATGTCTCTGCAGTCATGGTGCCTGCCGATGGTGAATAATTTACATTGAGGCTGTTCAAAATCAAGTTTACATTTCGGATATTGGCATAGGTATTGATCCAAAAATTATAGATTCCTTGATGAGAAGTATTGGGAATAAAAAGATCCAAATCACTCAAATCGCGGTTGGGCACTGATTTGCTTGAAGGATTACCCATGATGGCAATATCACTCCTCAGTTCAGACATTTTCCATTCTTCCAGCAGAGGCTTTTGCATGCCATTGTAGCAGCCGATGAGCGCCGTTTGGATGTCTGTGGTGTTCTTATAAAAAGTCGCAGTAGTTACATTGCTGAGCGGATACAGCTCGATGTTTTTTTTGCAGGATGCAAAGAAAAACATGCAAACAAGAAGGACAGGAATAAATGATTTCATATTGCTGTTTTTGATTCGTTGGAAATTAGAAATTGATATCAATGCCTATCAACACTGTTTTAGGAATGGGGAAGGATCCGCGCTGGTATCCATCAATCAACACTGATGAATAGGCGCCGTTCGAGAACCTTCCTTCAGGATTGAGCCCTCTGTATCCCTTTGCTGTTTTGAAATAAAGATTTTGAGCAGAAAAATAAAACCGCATGCTGTTGACCTTTATTTTCTTCATGAATGCAGCAGGGATGGAATAGCCTATGTTAACATCGCGGAGAGAAAAATAAGATGCATCTTCAACCACATAGTCTGTAAGCATCCAGTTGTATCCAACCGTTGAGAAAGGAGTTTTGCCATCGCCAGGAAATTTAGCACTGACCCAACGATTTTGATTGTAGGTTCTGATGGTTCTTCTGGATTCATTGTAATTGGGATCACCATTGATCAGTTTACCACCCTGAACACCTTGGAGGGTAAAACTCACATCAAAACCCTTGAAGCCAAAATTATTGGTCAATCCCCAGGTGAAATCAGGATATGGATTACCCAGGTCTGTCCTGTCTTCATTGTCAAGTTTGTTGTCACCATTGACGTCTACCAGTTTCAATCCACCCGGAACAAACACATTGCTCATTGAACTGGTCAAACCACTGGCCAACGCCTTGTTGATCTGGTCTTGAGAAAGCCAAACGCCGTCTGTCTTGAAACCATAAAACTGGACCAAAGGATTTCCCACTTTGTTCCGGTAAACTTCTGTTCTTTCACCCTGGTTCAACAAATAGGCTTCGGTGCCCAACTCTATGATGCTGTTTTTGTTTTGAGAAAAATTACCAGATGTTGACCACTTGAAATTTTTGGTTTGAATATTTCTTGTTGTCAATTCCAACTCAACACCGGTATTTCTCAGGCTTCCAATGTTGTTCCAGAATTGTGGAACACCGGTAAATGCCATGGCCGATTGCTGAAGCAAGAGCTTGTCTGTTTTTGATTTGTAAGCATCCAGTGTTATGCCAATTCTGCCATTGAATAAAGATGCGTCCAAACCAAAATTGCTTTGGTATGTGCTCTCCCATGTGATGTTAGGATTGGAGATGATGGTGGATGAGTTGACCAAGCCGGGGAATGAAGTTCCTGTGCCAGAACCCAGAGAATAATTGGCACCATACATCAGATCCAGGAATGCAAAATCTGAAATGCGGTTGTTTCCTGAAATACCATAGCTACCCCTGAACTTGAGGGTCGAAAGCCAATCAATGTTGGAGAGGAATTTTTCTTTGGTGGCAACCCATCCCAATGAAATGGATGGGAATGTTCCCCATTTGTTTCCCGGTCCGAAATAGGAGCTTCCATCAGCCCTGAAACTTGCGGAAAGCAAATAACGATCATTGTAGCTATAATTTATACGCCCCAGATAGGATAAAAGACCAATTTGGTTTTTGGTACCAAAGGTTCCATTTTTATCCAACTGAGCAGCGCTGTTCAAGGTTCTTATCTGATCGCTTGGAAAATCAATTGCTGCCGTTTGTTCCTTGCTCACGGTTGTTTTCTGGGAGGTAAAACCTGCAAGCACACTGATATCACTTTTCCCAGCGGTTTTTACATAATTTAACGTGTTTTCTGAAAGAATGTCAATGAATACATTATTGGTAAAAACACCCCTGTTGTTGTCTCCATCCCTGTTTGCACTTCGCTCGGAAAAATCAACACCATTGGCATAGTTTAGATAAGTACTGGCCAGTGTTTTGAAAGTTAGCCCAGGCGCCAATGCAATACTCAAATCGGCAGATGATTGCAGGCGGTATTCATTGGTAAAAATATCAGTACGCAACACGGCAGATTTGGGATTCTGCTGTGCAGAGCCACTGGGATTGACTGTCGTGGCACCGGAAGTCCAATTGGAACCATCTGGCATGACACCAGAATATATCAGACCGGAGAAATGCCTAGGATGTGCGTAATCACCTGCCTTGATGCCTGCATATTGTGGATTTTTGGCAACAAATGCTGCGGTTGCTTCATTGTGATAAACAGGCAGCCAGGTGGGGAATCTCCAGAAATTGGTGAAGTTTTCTGATGGCGCAGAGCGCTTGGAATAAGATGGATTAAGGTTCAAACTCAATTTTACTTTTTTGCTGAGATCAAGGTCTACCCTGGTTCTGATGTTGAACTTTTCATAATTGCTTTTGAACATCATCCCTTCATCATTCTGATAACCTGTTGACAGGAAATACCTCACATCTTTCTTACCCCCAGCAACGGTGAGCATGATGTTTTGAAAAGTGGCAGGCCTTAAAGATTCACTCTGCCAATCTGTACTTTTACCACCCCTCAGCAGGTTTTCAACAACATATGAGGCACGGTCTCCATCGACAACAGTATTGTTGGCAGGCAATACAGTCGTATCCTGCGCACGCTTGGCCATTTCGTCAAAAAGCATTCCGATGTATTCACCAGTAGACATGATATCATACCGTTTGTAATCCTCTTTTTGACCAACAGAATATTTCAGTACATATTTGGGCTTGTCAGCTGTTCCTTTTTTGGTGGTGACAATGATTACACCGCCTGAACCCCTTGACCCGTATATGGCTGCCGAGGCAGCATCCTTGAGTACTTCGACGGATTCAACATCTGCCATGTTCAAAAACGCAAGACCATCTGGAACAGGCTGTCCATCAACAACAACCAAAGGACTTGATCCCGCATTGATGGAACTGATTCCCCTGATGTTAATTTTGGGAGCAGCACCTGATTCGGAACTGACGTTCTGCACAGTCAATCCTGCAACCCTTCCCTGGAGTGCCTGGTCCAATCTGGACAAAGGAGCTTCATCCATCCGATCATTTTTGTATTTGGCAACAGCACCGGTTAAACTTGATTTTTTTTGCGTGCCATATCCAATCACAACCACTTCCGCCTGTGATACGGCTTCTGGCACCATTGAAATGGTAAGGGTTGTACTACCTGTTACTGAAATGGATTGTGGGGCATACCCTACATAGGTAAACACCAAGGTAGAGGCAGTCTTGTCAAGTGATACTTCAAATGACCCGTCTGACTTGGTTAAAATAGCACCTTTACTTTTGTTGGTAATGATGGATACACCAGCCAAAGGATCTCCGGTAGATTTGTCAATAACCTTACCCTTGATTTCTTTTTTTTGTGCAAATGTTAGTCCTGAATACATCAGCATCAACAGCATTAGTAAATACTTTGATTTCATGCGGCTCGTTTTGGTTTTTAATTTCTTGCAATGGTTTTCTACCCTAGTTTCAGGCAGCATTTAGACTTAATTAAATCATTGGTAATATTAGAAAAAATAGGCGAATGCGCTCGAATGCATCAATTAGAAATAAATCAATAAATCTCAAATAGTGGGCATTTATTTATAATTATTTCAAATTATTTCAAATTTTCATTGATTATTATCGCCGTCAACGTTACCGGTATCGTTACCGGTAAAATTACCGGAAAATCGTTTCAATTGTTTAATTTAGGCTATATTAATAGGCAAAATGACCCCACAATCAATTGTGAAACATGCATAACAAACCACCCACCATAAAAGACATTGCCCAACGGCTTCATCTTTCCATTTCAACAGTTTCAAGGGCTTTGAGAAATGCTGGTGACATCAACCCAGAAACAAAGAAAAACATCCTCCAGCTGGCTGAGGAGTTGAACTACCAACCGAATCGTTTGGCACTCAGCCTTAGACAGAACCAAACCAATACGATCGGGGTAATTGTTCCCAACCTCGACTATGTCATTTCTACCATGGTGAAGGGCATTGATGAAGCAGCCCTTGAAGCAGGTTTCACAGTTATTGTATGCCAAAGCAATGAATCATTTGGAAGAGAGGTAGTCAACACAAGGCGGATGTTGAACAGCCTGGTGGATGGATTCATCATTTCCATTTCCAGTGAAACCAAATCAAATGAACACTTCAAAGTATTGAAAGAAAGGGAAATTCCATTTGTGGTATTTGACCGGGTCATACCTGATCTTTTGGCCTCCAGCGTTATACTCGACAATGAAGAGGGTGGATTCATTGCTACAGAACACTTGATTGAGCAGGGCTATAAAAAAATTGCCATCCTGGCTGGCCCCCAAACACTGGGCATTAGCAACAGCAGACTGGAAGGATATAAAAGGGCATTGAAAAAGCATAATATCAAGTTCGATGCTGAGCTCGTCATCTATTGTGACTTTAACCAGGATTTTGCTTACTATGCAACAGAAGAATTGCTATCCTCTAAGAAAAGGCCTGATGCGATTTTTACCATCAGCGACCGCATGGCTATTGGTGCCATGCTTGCCATCAAGAAAAAGGGATTGAAAATGCCCGAAGACATTGGTCTGGTTGGATTCAACAACGAACCATCACTGGCCTTGTTTAGTCCTGGCATTTCGAGTGTGGAACAACCATCCTTTGAAATTGGGAAACTTGCCGGGAAGATATTCATCGACCAGTTTTTGAACAATGACTTTTCCCAACACAAGGAAGTCATCCTGAAACCAAAATTGGTCATCAGGGAATCATCTGTACGACTGACAAAAAAAGCCAATTAACCAACATTTAGGTAAAAAAATTACTGTTTCATACCACAAAAAGGGTATTCAGAAAACTGATAAAAATCATAGAACTGTACTAGTTTCGTCATTCGTAGCATTTAGTAAAAAATCAAATATTTACACCGTTAAAGCTCTGGTAGGTAGGGAAAACAATTCATCACATTAAAACCCCACCATCATGACCAGAATCACCTCCTATTGCCAGACCTGCACAGTGAAAAACTGTATCATGCTCAAATCTTTTGGACAAGAAGAGCATCATCTGTACAAGCCTTACAAGCATCACTATGAATTCAAAAAAGGGGAATTGATCTTCCGCGAAGGAGATGAAATCAACGGCCTCTACTTTATCCAGTCTGGCGTGATCAAGCTGGAAATGAATGCAGAAACCGAAAGGCCCTTTATCCTGCGCCTTGTGGGTGCCGGACAAACAATGGGACATCGTTTTCTGAGCTATACAGGGCTACAGCCGTATTCTGCTTCTGCAGTGGAAGACAGCCGGGTTTGCTTCATTGAGCTGGGTTTTTTCAAGAACTTGATGCAGAAAAACGAACTGCTTCAGGAGGAAATCAGAAAGATCTTCTTAAGGGAAATCCGCACTACCGAGGTAAAATTGCTGCAAATTGCCCAGCAAACCGTCAGGGAAAAAGTGGCTGGAATCCTTGTTCATCTTGCTGAAACCTATAATTATAAGCAAATTGGTATGGGGATCCGGGTACATGTGGATCGCCAGGAAATGGCTGATCTGGCGGGCACCACCAAGGAACAGGTTTCAAGGATTCTGGCTGACTTTGACCACGAACAGCTGATCCGTTTCAGGGCCAAACACTTCAAATACATTGCTGTTGACAAGCTTCGCCAGATTGCTGAAAGGCATGCCATGCCATTGGCTGTTCCACAGCATGCAGAAGTATAAAAACAAGACTGCATCATTGTTATATTGGGTGCTACTTCATAACTTCGCGGCTGAAAAAACATAACCATGGCAGCAAAGATAAAAGTGCACAACCCGGTTGTAGAACTCGACGGGGACGAGATGACAAGAATCATCTGGAAATTCATCAAAGACAAGCTGATTCTTCCTTACCTCGAACTTGACATCAAGTATTATGACCTTGGGGTAGAGTATCGCGATGAAACCAATGACCAGGTAACCATTGATGCGGCAAATGCCATCAGGGAGTTTGGTGTGGGCATCAAATGCGCCACCATCACTCCGGATGAGGCACGCGTGAAGGAGTTCAACCTCAAGCAAATGTGGAAAAGCCCCAATGGTACCATCAGGAACATCCTGGACGGAACCGTTTTCCGCGAGCCCATTGTTATCAAGAACATACCGCGCCTGGTCTCCAACTGGGACAGCCCAATCATCGTAGGAAGACATGCGTTTGGTGATCAGTACCGTGCCACAGATTTTGTGGTTCCAGGAAAAGGAAAACTTACCATCAAATTTGAAGGTGAGGATGGCACCCTGATTGAACACGAAGTATACCAGTACAAGGGCGCAGGCGTTGCACTGAGCATGTACAATACCGATGAAAGCATCATGGGTTTTGCAAGAAGCTGTTTCAACATGGCCTTGCAGAAGGGATGGCCGCTCTACATGAGCACCAAGAATACCATCCTCAAGAAATATGATGGCCGATTCAAAGATATTTTTGAAGAGATCTATCAGAATGAATTCAAGGCTGCTTACGAAGCGGCAGGCATCACCTATGAGCACAGGCTGATCGATGACATGGTTGCCAGTGCCTTGAAATGGAATGGCAAGTTTGTATGGGCTTGTAAGAACTATGATGGTGACGTTCAAAGTGATACTGTTGCACAAGGATTCGGTTCCCTTGGTCTGATGACTTCCGTGTTGGTTACCCCTGATGGAAAGACCATGGAATCAGAAGCTGCACATGGAACCGTAACCCGCCACTACCGCGATCATCAAAAAGGAAAGCCTACGAGCACCAACCCTATCGCTTCCATCTTTGCATGGACACGTGGATTGGCCTTCCGTGGCAAATTGGATGAAAACCAAGCCCTGATTGATTTCGCCAATGCACTCGAAGCCGTTTGTATTGAAACGGTGGAAGAAGGAAAGATGACCAAAGACCTTGCCGTATGTATCCATGGCAACAAGGTTAACCATGGTGACCATTATCTCTATACAGAAGAATTCCTGGATGCGATTGATAGCAATTTGAAGAAGAAGATGGGGATATAAGGGTAAAGGGATGAGGGTGAAGGGATGAGGAAAAAGAGATGAGGATTTTTGAGAATAGACAATAAATTAGTCCCGGTTCGTGAGAGCCGGGATTTTTTTATTTATTCTACCCTACCTCCGCCCAAGCATTCTATTCCACATGACCTTGGCTGATTCCATGTTGACCCCGGCCATGCGACCGCGTTGAACAATCAGGTCATTGTCTTCGGGATGGCTCAGGTAATAATGAAAGGCAAACCTGCTCTTGGGTTTTTGCCATCCATTGATCTGACCAAAACGAAGGTCATTGAAAACAAGTGTATCCTTCCATTGCTCCACTGTATAATAGCCCTGGGAGAATTGCTTCAACTCCATGACTTCCATATGGTCTGCCACAGGTATGAGCAGGTCTTCTTTTTTTTCAATATGGTGCAATGAGAAGTTTCCCGGCTTGTCAAAAATGGAACGATAACCCACCTGATAACCTGAGCTGTCTTCAATCACCACAAACCAAAGCAGGTTATTGAGCAGGGTTGGAGTGGTAAAATAGGGTTTGTTGCCTCCAAGGTTTGACACCGCATATTGACGCACATCGCGGTTGATGGTATACTTGTTATAGAGTGCAAATCCCATATAGAGCATTGCTGTAAAAACCCCTGCCCTGGCCCATTTCAGGCGATGCGAATGATCGGTTCTCAAAAAAATCAGGAAGCCAAAGGCAATGGCAGGCAGGATGCTGAAAAGCGGATCCGCCACATAGATGACATTGAAAGATATCCTGGTTGAAGAAAATGGTTCAAACCAGCCTATCCCATAGTTGTTCATGGCATCCAACAAAAGATGGCAGGCAATTTCAATCAGAAAAAACCAGAACCATTTTCGCAGGCTGATGGGCTCAGCCTTGTGCCATCTGGCAGCAACCAGGGCCAGGAAGAAACTACTGATGATGGCAAACAGGAAGGAATGGGTGATCCCCCTGTGCGCCAACAACTCAGTAGATACAGGCATCCACATGCCTGCGATGAAATCAATATCCGGAACACTGTTGGCCAATGCGCCCCACAACATCGCCTTGCGTCCTGCATTTTTATCAAGGATGATTTCGCCTATGCAGGCACCAAGAACAATGTGTGTAAGTGAATCCATGCCTTAAAAATAATTGAAAATCCCTTCCATGTTGCATTTGCTTATTGAACGATGACCTTTCGTATTGTCGTTTCACCCCTGTCGTTGCTCATTTTCAACACGTAACTACCAGGTTTCAATCCAGACACTTGAGCCACC
>CAITQQ010000225.1 GCA_903894575.1 uncultured bacterium | reverse complement strand
TCAGAAACAGATTTAAAACAAGCGCTTAAAGTAATTAAAGAAAATCAAGCGATATTAATTGAATCATTTAACAAGGTCAAAGCAGGGAAAAAAATTACTACTATTAAAATAAAATAATCATGGCTTCTACTTTAATAAATAAAACAATGTGCATCGAGAAAGTTTTGTTTGATTTGCCCGGAAAAATAACACTCAAAATGGAGGATGGCAGAATCATCATTTCTCCATTAAAGTATTTCCCAGATTTACAAAAATTGAGTGTTGACAAAAGAAAGAAACACACAATAGTGGATGATAGAACCATTTTGTTTACATATTCAGATGCAGTATATCATTTAGAGGATTTTATCGGATTAGAGGCTAATTGGAGAAAGCGATAGTGATAGTTTGAAATCGCCCTCATATACCAAGCAAAATCTTCCAAACTAGCTCCTATTGAGGCTACAAAATCCTCGGCAAATGCCGGGGATTTATTTTTTAGCCAAGATTTGAAACAGTGCTTCCTTCAAAAAGAAATGGGTCCTTCCCAGTTTTTTTTCAATATTTCCAGAGTGATCAATGCGTCCAGTGAGATAACATAATCTGATTTAATCAGTTTATATCAATTTTTGAAGAACCAATACACCAGCAAGACCGACTACAGCAAGAATGGTTTCCATGATGGTCCATGAACACAAAGTGTTTTTCACTGAAACGCCAAAGTACTCTTTGAACAACCAGAATCCGGTATCATTGACATGAGAGAGTACCATAGAACCCGCGCCAATACTCAAGGCCATCAGGTTTGGATTTACACCTGTTTGTATCAGTACTGGTAAAATGATTCCTGCGGTTGTGATGCCTGCTACCGTTGACGATCCGGTGATAACCCTCAACATAGCAGCAATAAGCCATCCAAGTAAAAGTGGATTGATTGCGTTGTTCATGGCAATACCCATCACTTCGTTTCCAATATTCATCAACTGCAATATTTCTTTGAATGCGCCGGCACCGGCAAATGTCAGGATGAGTGGAGCAACTTCCTTTGATGCATCCAATATCCAATGCTGCATATCATCCCATTTTACTCCTCTTCTGAATCCAAGCATATACATCGCAACAATCAATGATATCAACAGCGCCATGTTGGGTTCACTGATGAAACCAATAAGTGCGTTTTTGGAAAAAGCACTTGTTGAAATCAACAGTACGGGCAGCAGGATAACCGTCAGGCCAGAAAACAAGGAAGGCGGATTGACGGGTTCAGCATCTTGTGTGAAATTCATTGGATCTGCTGGTACTTTTTTCAAGGTCATGCCAAATAACCAACCAGATAAAAGCATCGCAGGAATGGAGATGACAATACCCCATCCCAATGTTTTACCTATTTCAGCACCATCAAGATGCGTCACTAAATAATAGGGTGCAGGATGTGGGGGAAGAAATCCCTGGGTGATAGACAATGAAGCTAGCATCGGGATACCAAGAAAAACAGGATTCATTTGTTGTCTTTTGGCTGTCGTCAATACCAACGGCGTCAACAATAAAAATGCAACTGAAAAGAACAACGGCATTGAAACAATGAATCCGATGATCATGAATGCAAATGGCAATCTTTTTGGACCAAATAATTTGATGAGCTGATCAGCGATGACAATACTTGCATTTGTTTTCGCAATGATCTTGCCAATCATGGCCCCAAGCAAGATGATGGGTAGGATCGCACCCAAGGTTGATCCTATTCCCTTTTGAACAGCCTCAACAATTAAGTTGGTTTTTACTCCATAAGCAAGGCCTGTGATCACGGATACAAATAGGAACGATAAAAATGGTTGAACTTTAAAGTAGGAAATCAGTGCAACCAAAATCATTATGACGATAAACAGGAGACCCCACATGGTATGATATGTGTATATAAAATAAAATCAATATGTTAAATATATACATTTTGTAAATGCCTTGGTATTAGCCCTAAATTACTTCATTGACTTTTTCGATTCAGCTTAGAGCATTAAATTTATGGAACTACACCAATAACAAATGGCCCAATGCCGTCGTGCTAAAAGTCGGAAATCCAAAGTTTAAGAAATTGAAAACGGTTAAATTAAACCAGAGTTTGATGGATGGAGCGAAGTAAATCTAAAAATTATATCCGGCGTGTTTTATTTTTATTTCTTTTAGGATGTTCACAGTCGATTTTAGTTCATGAAAGTTCCCCACTTTTTGTGTTGATTATTGATCTGCATCTAGAACTTCAAAGAATATTACTTTTTGAAAAAATAGTAATATCTCTGTACTTTAGGACATAATGGAAGATATTCATGAATTGCTTGTTAGGGTTAAAAATGCAGACAATGATGCGTTTCGGCAGCTATTTAAACACTATGTAAAAAAAGTGTATGGTATAATCTTTAGTCATCTGAAAAATAAGGCAGATGCTGAAGATCTGACACAAAATGTTTTTATTAGAATCTGGAACAATAGATCATCTTTGGATCCACAGAAATCTTTTGATGGGTATCTTTATACCATCGCCTATAATTTAGTGATTGACCATTATCGGGAAAGAAAGAGAATCACCGGAAATGTGTTCCTTGAGTTGGATGAGACAGATATGCAATTTTCACCTCACACAGCAGAAGATTCTATTAATAGGCACCAATTGGATTCACTGTACCAAACTGCAATTGATGCTTTGCCGCCAAAGCGCAAAGAAATCTTTATTTTAAGCAGGCATGATGGGCTGAGTAATAAAAGAATCGCAGAAATCCTGCAGATATCTGTCAAAACAGTTGAAAATCAAATGACTGCGGCGCTAAAAACAATTAAAGAAATCTTAAACAAAGCCGAATTTGTCTTTTTCTTGATCATTTTCAATTTTTTTTAGGCTTGAATAGGGGTTAGGGAGAATATTAGAGTATATATAATTAGTAAGAATGTATGCCATGGATAAAGAGTCTCTGAAACGATTTTTTCTAAATGATTCAAACCAAGATGAACGCAGGTTTATCATTGATTGGCTTTTGAATCCACAGAATAATCAGGTGATACATGAATGGATGAAAGAAAATTGGAATCTTATTGATTCTCAGCATCTTATCTATAGTCCAGACGAATCTGATATCCAAAAAATGTGGCTGAACATTCAGCAAAAAATTCACTCAGAGCAATTAGACCAAGATCAACGGCCAATAGTTGATCTTCCCCTGCCTAAAAAATCGATCTTATTATCACTTTATCAAAAGGTAAATCGGGGCATGGTAGCAGCTGCAATGATTGCTGCTATTGTATTTTCAGTTGTTTATTTTTGGGGATCACCCTCTCCCGATTTGCAAAAATCACCAAACAAGACCAATGTCGATTTGAATGATGTAGCAGCTCCAAAGAGCAATAATGCTGTTTTGACCCTGGCAGATGGAACTGTGGTTGATATTGAAAACGCCGGGAACGGTCAGTTGGCCAGTCAGGGAAACATGAAGGTTGTTAAGAATGCCAATGGGGAGATTATTTACAAAGGTTCCGCCTCAGACGTTGTCAGTTATAACACTTTATCTATTCCTCGGGGTAGCAAACCTATTAGGCTGGTTTTGTCAGATGGAAGCATTGTTTGGTTAAATGCTGCATCTTCTATCAAATATCCGACCGCATTTATTGGATCAGAAAGAAAGGTAAGCATAAAAGGGGAGGCCTATTTTGAAGTGGCAAAAAATAAACAAATGCCCTTTTTGGTTTCATACAATGACATCATTGTGAAAGTTCTAGGCACACATTTTAATATAAATGCATACGAAGATGAAACTGATGTTAAGGTTACTTTGTTAGAGGGGGCTGTACATGTTACACAAGGATTAAGTGAAAACATCTTGCATCCCGGTCAACAAGCCAAGGTTTTAACCGATCAAATCAAGGTTCAAAATATTGTGAACTTGGACGAAGTAATGTCTTGGAAAAATGACTTATTTTATTTTAATGGGGTTGATATCAAAACCATTATGAGACAAGTAGAAAAATACTATAATGTACAAGTTGAATTTAAGGATGAGATTAATTATCAATTTGTTGCAAAAATCTCGAGAAATGTAAATATTTCGAAATTCTTAGAGACGCTTGAAATAACCGAATTAGTTCACTTTAAAATAGAGAATGGAAAAATAATTGTCACCAAATAGGCCTAAACAAAACCGCTCCGTGGATCAGACGAAGCGGCGAATTGTTTTAGGACTAACTAAAAAAACCTACTAAAGTCTTCATTAATTAACCAAAACGATTGCAAATTATGCAAAAAATCGCTACTTATCCGTTTTCCCTCCATTGGGAAAAATCTCTAATCAAAACTCTTTTGATTATGAAATTCACAGCTTTTCTAATACTGTTTTTTTGTTTACAGGCAAATGCAAAGGTTTACAGTCAAACCGTTTCAATATCAGTTAAAAACGCCTCAGTTGAGAAAGTTTTACAAGAAATTGAAAATCAAACGCATTTTGGATTCGTCTATGCCAAGGAGCATTTAAAATCAATGAAACCAGTAAGCCTGAGTTTTATAAATGAGGATTTCAAAACAGTGTTGAATGCTGTATTCAATGGTCAAAAATTTACCTATGTCATTTCAGGTTCTAATGTAATTGTCAAAGAAAAAAAACTAATATCATCATCGGAGTTACAGTCTGTTCAAGCACCTCCTCCCTTTACTATTACTGGAAAAATAGTGAATGATGAAAATGTCCCTTTAGAGGGAGTTTCTATTTTTTTGAAAAATTCAAAAAAAGGCGTTTCCAGTGCAAAAGATGGTACTTTCTCTATTCAGGTACCCCAGGGAGGCGATGTTTTAATCATATCGTATGTCGGATTTGAAAATACTGAGTTAAAGGTTACAAAGCCGGGGTTTTTAACGATTAAATTACGCCAAAAAGAAAATAAAGACGACGAGATCGTAGTAGTGGGGTATGGAACCAGCCGAAAGAAGGATGTGACTGGATCTGTAGCATCAGTTTCAGTAGCTGATTTGAAAAAGGCACCAGTTGCATCATTTGAGGAGGCATTGGGTGGAAGAGTTGCAGGGGTGCAAGTAACAAGTCAGAGTGGACAGCCTGGTGATGGATTTCAAATAGCCATTCGGGGTAATAACTCAGTTACTCAAGACAACAGTCCATTGTATGTTATTGACGGGTTTCCGATAGAAGGATTTAACAACAGTTTGATAAATCCTGCTGAAATTGAATCGATTGATATCTTGAAAGATGCCTCCGCTACGGCAATTTATGGTGCAAGGGGTGCTAATGGAGTTGTTTTAATTACAACAAAAAAAGGAAAAGAAGGACCTCCTCAAGTGAATTTTCAGAGCTTTATGGGGCAGTCTAAAGTAACCAAGAACATACCGTTATTAGATGCATATGATTTTGTAAAACTACAATTAGAAATATCTCCAACGTCTGCGACTCAGCAATATCTCTCTAGAGGCGGCAAATCTTTGGATGATTATAAATCAGTTGATGGTGTTGACATGCAGGATAAGATCTTTAGGACTGCTTCTGCTACCAATCATTATTTAAATATCCGTGGCGGTACAGCAGCAACCAAATACTCTTTTTCTGGAAATATATTTAACCAAGAAGGTGTAATGATTAATTCCGGATACAAGCGTTATCAGATAAATTCTTCAATTGATCAAAAAATTTCAGAAAAGGTTAAAGTTGGATTAAATGTAGCATATACCAATGCAAAAACCTTTGGTACTATTTCTGCCGCCAATGCCCAAGATGCATCATCTGGCAGAGCAGGAGGGTCTATCAGTGCTTCTGGTTTTTTAATGTATAATATATGGGGGTATCGTCCTGTAACTGGAATAAGTCAGGATTTGACTGAAGAAATTGTTGATCAAGAGGCTATCACTGGAGGTGTTTTAGCTTACAATGTAAATCCATATGTTCAGTTGTTGAATGAAATAAAGGAAAAGAAAGATCAGAATGTTATCATCAATTCATATTTAGATTGGACGGTATTAAAGAATTTGCGTTTTCGGTCAACATTCGGTATTAATCAGGTAAGAAATACCTTGTACTCATTTAATAATTCCAAGACATCTTCTGGAAATCCAATTACAAGCCCTAATGGTATATTGGTGAACGGCTCAGTTGAAAATAGAAATACAAATAATTGGTCTAATGAAAATACACTGACCTATTCAAAGATTTTTAAGAAGATTCACAATCTTAATGTTTTGACAGGATTCTCTCAACAAGGCAATACCTACAGGGCAGATGGATTTAGAGCCATTCAAGTGCCTAATGAATCACTGGGGATCAGTGGCTTAGATGAGGGTACAGTTAGCGCTATTACTTCTTCATCTTCATTATGGGAACTGAGATCCTTTTTAGCAAGGGTTAATTATGGATATAAATCAAAGTATTTGTTTACAGCGAATTTCAGGACAGATGGATCTTCCAGATTTAGTAAATCAAATAAATGGGCATATTTTCCTTCCAGTTCTTTTGCCTGGAGGTTTAGTGACGAAAAGTATTTGAAGAAATTAGCGTCGTCCATAAAATTGTCAGAGGGTAAATTGAGAGTTGGTTATGGAACGACTGGTAATAACAGGGTAAATGATTTTTCTTATCTGTCTGTAATAGCCACCTCTGGAATTAGTAATACATATTCTTTTAATAATGGAGCTCCAGGGACAAGTGCATTTATATCAACAGTGGGAAATAAAGATTTGAAATGGGAGACGACTAATCAAACAAGTTTAGGGTTAGATCTTAGTTTTTTTGATAAACGTCTTTTATTGACGGCTGATGTATATCGAAAGTCTACCAATGATCTTTTGATTAATACCACGCTGCCAGCCATTTCCGGTTACACATCTATATTGAGAAATATTGGAAAAGTTGAAAATGAAGGGTTTGAACTGTCATTAAATTATAAAGTGATTGATTCTAAAACATTTAATTGGACATCTAGTTTTAATATATCGTTCAACAGAAATAAAATTATTCAATTATCAAATAATCAGGAGGTTATTGCGTACGCCTTGGGGAATAGAATTGCTGGTGCTACAGCAAATGCCATTTCAAAGGTTAACAATCCGATTGGCACCTTTTATGGATATGTTTGGGACGGTGTTTATCAATACAGTGATTTTGATCAATTGGCCAATGGAACTTATTTCCTAAAAGCAAATGTTCCTACCAATGGAAATACAAGGGCGGCTATTTTACCGGGAGATATCAAGTACAAAGATTTAAATGGCGATGGTATAGTTAATGCAGCGGACAATACAATTATTGGGAATCCTAATGCAAAACATTATGGAGGTCTCAACAATAATTTCCAGTATAAAGATTTTGAGTTGAATTTGTTTTTTCAGTGGTCCTATGGAAACGAAATTTTCAATATTAACAGAATGATTTTTGAAGGTGGCGGTGAGTTCCCTAGTAATCTAAACCAATACAAAACAGTTGCCAATAGATGGACGCCAGAAAATCCTAATTCATTAATGCCAAGATTTAGACCGGGCAGCAATGTTTTTTCGAACGTTTTTAGCAGTAGGTATGTAGAGGATGGATCTTATCTGCGGTTAAAAACTTTAAATTTTGCATATAATTTATCGAATAATCTCCTTAGAAAATTATTCATGAAATCAGGCCAGATTTATTTATCTGCACAAAATTTAGTGACTTGGACAAATTATACAGGGTATGATCCGGAGGTTTCGGTAGTGTCTAATGCATTGGCACCGGGCGTAGATTTTTCAGCCTATCCCAGAAATAAAACCTTTACCCTAGGACTTAATTTTACATTTTAAATTAGCATCAAATGAAATGTCTATATAATTCAATTATAATAGTTCTTGTTTTAGTATTTGTAGGATGTAACAAAGATTTGGATACTGTGCCCAACGATTTTATAACTCCTGAGAGCTACTTTACCAATGAGGCTCAACTTGAAGCATCCTTGAGAAGTGTATATGATCAGCTGGGTACTGCCAGAATGTATCAAGATGGATGGTGGGATAGGCTTGCTGGGAGTACCGATGAGTTTTACTCTACAGCTGGTGCAGGTAGAATAGAAACCAATTTGTTTAATGCTTCAGATGGAACGGTTAGGGACGCATGGAATGATTGTTATAGAGGTATTGAACGAGCCAATGTATTGTTAGAAAATGTCGCTAAGCCTGCAATGAATGAAACCAAGCGGTTGGAAATCAAGGGTCAAGCCCTATTTCTAAGGTCATATTATTATTTTCTTTTGGTTAGCAATTGGGGCGATGTTCCTTTGAAATTATCTAGTACAAAGGTTTCTGAAGACGCACAAATTCCCAGAACATCAGCCCGTGAAGTGTATACTCAAATATTGAAAGATTTGAAAGAAGCACAGTTGATTCTACCCCGAATAACATCATTAGGGTTTAATGGAAAGGCTTCGAAAACTGCTGCACAAGCTATTTTAGCTAGGGTCTGTTTGACAATGGCAGGTGAGCCTTTAAAAGAGACTTCAAAATATGCCGAAGCCAAAAGTTGGTGTGATTCTATTATTGCTTCTGGAGAACATAGCTTAGCCAGAGATTATAGTCAAATTTTTATCAATCACAGTCAAGATAAGTATGATATTAAGGAATGTATCTGGGAAGTTGAATTCTATGGCAATAGTATTGGGAATTCATTCTCTGAAAGTTCCAGGCTTGGTTATAATACTGGACCTGTATGTTCTAATATCAATTATGGATTTGCTACTGGATTAATCAGGCCCATGGAGAATTTATTCAGATTATATACTGATAGCACTGATTTGAGGCGTGATTGGAACATTTGTCCATTTGCATACAGGAACCCTGCAAATCCTGGATTTTTAACTAATGGTGCTGTTGATCCAACGCCTAAAGTTCCTTTTAGTTCCACACAAGTTTGGGAAAGGTTTTCTGGAAAATGGTACAGGGAAAGGGAAATTATTTCGCCTAAGTCTCAAATACAGGCACCTACAAATTTTCCTATAATAAGATACTCAGATGTTTTGTTGATGTATGCGGAAGCTGAAAATGAAATGAATGGCAATACAACTGCTGCTGTCGATGCTGTAAACCAAGTAAGAAGAAGGGGGTATGGTAAACTTTTGGGCGAGTTTGTAAGTCGCATAACAGTAGTAAATCAAGGTTCTGGCTATACATCTGCTCCAACAATTACCATTACAGGTGGCGGTGGATCCGGTGCTACAGCAATTGCCAATATTTCAGCTGGTAGGGTAGCTTCAGTTGTCATTACAAATAGAGGAGTAGGATATACTTCTACACCTTCGATTTCTATTTCAGGAGGTGGAGGAGCAAGTGCAACGGCAACTGCGGCTTTGAGTTTGGTTACTGATGCTGATTTATTGCCCGCTCAAATTACTTCAAAGGCTGCATTGCGGACAGCTATTCAAAATGAACGTGCAATGGAGTTTTGTTATGAAGCACTTCGAAAGCCCGATTTAATACGCTGGGGTATTTATATAAGTAAAATGAAACAGCTTGCTAATGAAATTAGGGCTACTGCGCCAGCTTCATTTAGATCATTCGCTTCTGTAGGGGATAATTTAGAGGCCAGAAATATTTTACTTCCTATTCCCGCATCAGATCTGGCATTGAATCCAAAACTGATCCAGAATCCTGGTTGGTAGTTTTTAACTTTAAAAGTTTCTTAAAACAATATTTGCAATGAAAAAAATATTCATACCGCTGTTTATCATATTGATTTATTCATCCTGTAAGAAAGAATCAGTTGTTGACCTTGGCGCTTTCAAAGTTATCATGACAAAAGCTCCTTTAAAGGTTGGAGACACTGCATTTTTCGCGATTGAAGGCAATCCGGATTTTATTACATTTTATTCTGGAGAACGGGGTCGAAACTTCGATTACCGGAACCGAATAATTGCCGAAAACTCAATGCCGCAACTCACTTTCACAAGTTTTGGGCAGGGTTTGTCAGCGCAGTTTTCTAATTCTATTGCTCTTTTGGTATCCTCTAATTACAACGGAGATTCTAGTACTGTTAATTCAGCAACTTGGAGTGATATAACCAATAGGGCTATTCTTTCAACTGGAGCAACAGGAACTTCTTCAGGTACAATTGATTTGTCTGATTTTAGAAAATTTGATTCAGTTTATATTGCATTCAGGTATAGAGTTTCAACAAGTGCTACCTTAGCTCAGCCTACCTGGACCATTCAAAGTTTTAACATCAATACCGTTTCTTTGCCAGACAGCACAGTTTATAGTTTAAGATCGATTGGTACACTAGGATGGCAAACAAGGGATATTGCTAATCCAGCAAATGCCTGGCAAGTGTCTTCTACTCAATTAAGATTATCAGGTGGGGCAGCAAACTCATCACAAAATGAGGATTGGGTTATTGCAAAAGTTGGTTTGAAATCTGTCAATCCTGATTTCGGGGTTCCTGTCAAAAATATATCCGAACGTGTTAAATCATATTTTTACAGGTATACAAGAGCTGGAAAATATAAAATATCTTTTGTTGGGGCAGGAATGCGAAATGATTTAAATGAGTCTGCTGTACAACAATTTGAAATAACAGTGAATTGATGTTAGCTTATTGATTTTGAGGACTCTTGTATTTTCACTTTTATTAGTTCATTTTTTTCATTTTACTTTGAATTATGACTGAATGAAGAAATTTGCCGTTGCATATTTTCTATTTCTAATTCCGTTTTATTTTCTTGCTTCTGCACAAACAAGAATAGTTCATTATGGTGAAAAGTGCAATGTGTCCAATGCCGGTGGTCAATACACATCAATATCCACGGCTCCTAATGGAGATATTTATACTGCATGGATGGACGAAAAACGAAACTTAAGATTATCTAAGTATGAAATTGCAAAGAATATAAATAATGAAGTTATCATTAAGACAAACATGCAGATGAATAAATACCATGTTCGTCCTTCGATTGCATTGGACAAATTGGGCTATATACATATAGCCGCAGATATGCACAATCAAAATTGGGTATACTACCGCTCTTTAAAGCCCTATGATATTACTCCATCTAATTTTGAATTGATAATGCCTCCAGGTAATTTAATCACGTATCCTAATTTCTTTAAGGATAAAAATGAAGATTTATTCATTACGTTCCGGCATAAGGTAAAATCCGCACCTAATCATTTTACTGTAGGTTCTAGTGGCGGGGGTATAATTAGGTATAATGCTGTAACAAAAGTTTTTACCATGCTAGGAGATACCAAGCATGGGTTTGATAGAACTGTTGTTTGGGTAAATATGGGTGGAGCGGGTACCTTCAACTCAAGTACGAATACCACATCACCTGGTCACTATCAACAGCCGAATATTAGACTGTTTTTTGATAGCAATAATCGAATGCATTTGATTTGTAATTTAATTAATCAGGCAACCACTGGGGCAAGTGAAGCAAATACGCATGTTTTATATGCCTATTCTGATGATGGTGGAGATTCATTTAAGCGAATAGATGGATCCAACATCTCCTCTTTACCAATGGGGCCAACTTCAATGACGGTAGTAACATCAAGAAACCAGGCTGATATAAGTGCTGATTGCTACATTGGTGCATTTGATACCAATAAGCCAGTTGTGTCATGGCGAAGTACAGGAGAAGGTAGCAGAATTGTTTTTTGGAATGGCATTAATTGGCAACTGATTGCACCAGGTGGTAGTTATGCAGGCAGAAAGTTATATTCTAGGCGTAATGGGGAGACCATGTTTTTTGTTCCTGAGTTTAATTATTTACATAGATCATTTAATGGTGGGATATCTTTTCAGCAATATAATTTTAATCCTAAATATATTAATGGGGCTAGTCAACCAACAGAAAGCGAAATTGTAGATGCCGACTATTATATCAAAACAGGAAATATTCGATACCAATACTCAAATAGTACAACGGAAGACTCAGTTTATTTAAGTACTATTCCATTTACACCTATTTTGCCATTACAGTTAGTTGGCTTTAAAGCCATATTTGTTTCAGGTAAAATAAATATAAATTGGGAAACTTATAATGAAGTAAATGCTTCGCACTTTATAATTGAAAAGAAAATGATTGGTGACATCTGGAGTCCAATTGGTTCTATAGTAGCAAAAGGTAATATTAACGTTAACTCAATTTATGATTTCTATGATTCACAGCCTTTGTCAAAAAATCTTTACCGACTAAAAGTAGTTGATAAAAACGCTCAATTCATATATAGTAATGTTATTGACCTGAATTATGATTCTAAATATTCTATCTACTATGATAGTCAAACAAAATGTATTATTACAAGCCCCACTTTATCTGGCATTGTAGAATATATTCTTATTAATAGCCTGGGTCAAGTAGCTAAAAAAGGTATTGTAAAAAATAATAATGTTAACATGAATGATTTAGCGTCTGGAATTTATCATGTTAGCTTGTCAAATGGCTTATCTATTAAGTTTCTCCATAAGAATTAGACACTATGCTTTT
>CAITQQ010000224.1 GCA_903894575.1 uncultured bacterium | reverse complement strand
TTCAGCAGTAGAAGCAGTGAAGTCAGTAGACAACCTTGTACGGAGTTTCAGGTCTTTAACGATCTGATAATTGTTGGTCATGCTCGCAATAACACGGTTTTCCTTTTCAACAAGGTTATGGGCAACAACCCTGTACATGTAATCAGCGATATCACCTTTGAAACCACCATAAGAACCATTGATGTTCTCATCTGGGGTAATGCTCTGACCGGTAACGCCAGTCACAAAACGGTAACCTTTGCTGGTCAACACTTTATCACGGTACCAAGAACCATTGTCAAACCTACCGATCATACCGGTAAAGTTGTTCGTCATCCTATCGATAGAATATGGACGATTGGTAGTGGTTTGGTTGATATAGTTCACCATCAGGTCAGTAGAGAAATTCTTGGCAAGCTTGAAGCTGGTGTTCAGGTTGGCAAAATTCTTTACATTCTTGGAACCAACACTGAGACCTTGGTTCTCCTGGCGGGTGAGTGAAAACCTTACGTTGGCATTATCTGTTGATTTGGTAACAGAAACGTTCACGTTAGAGTTGCTACCCTGCTGGAACAATGCATCCAATGCATCTTCCTGTGCAGAGTAAGGACGAACTTTACCATCCCATGAAGCGATGTCTTTGCCATCAAACTTAGGGCCGTAGTTGATAGAAGCATTGGGAAGAGACCTTGTCTCTTTCACACCGTCATTGTTCAAGTCAACCATGATGAAACCTTGAGCATCCTGGCCAACGTTGGCAACATGCGTAGGGATCATACCGTAACCACGAACGTTCTGGTATTTGGGAGTATAGGCGATATTGTCAACACTGTAGCTGGCATTAAAATCAACACCCAAACCTTTCTTTGACTTTGCACCTGTTTTTGAAGTGATCAAAACAACACCATTCACGGCTTCAGAACCGTAAAGGGCTGCAGCCGATGCACCTTTCAAGATAGAAATGTTATCAATATCTTCTGGCTGAATATCCAACAAACCGTTACCACGGATACGCTGGTCTCCCCAGTAGTTGTCATTGCTGGCTTCACCATTCCTGATGGGAATACCATCCAATACGATCAAAGGCTGGTTCTTACCAGTGATAGAGTTGATACCACGGATATTAATGTTTACAGCACTGGTAGCACCACCTGGGGTAGCACCGATACGAACACCTGGAGCCTTACCATACAATGCTGTTGCAAAGTTGGGGGTTCCGGCATCAGTAAGTTGCTGTGAGCTGATGGTGCTTACAGCATAACCAAGTGCTTTTTGCTTTCTGCCGATACCGAGGGAGGTAACAACAACCTCTTCGAGGGCATTGCTGCCAGACTCAAGGACGATGTTTACACTCTTTTCAGTACCTACAGCCATTTCCTTGGATGCGAATCCAACGAATGACACAACCAAAGTAGCTTTAGCACCAACCTTGATTGTAAATGCACCGGCCTGATTGGTTACCACACTGTTCTTGGTACCCTTTTCTGTGACACTTGCTCCGGCGAGTTCAACGCCTGCATTGTCTTTGATAACACCTGTAATCGTTCGCTTGTCCTGTGCCTGCAGCATAAAGCCACTGAACAGAAGCCCAAGTAGAACGACAACAAATTGTGTTTTTGCTCTCATGTTGTTCTGATTTTGAGGTTTATAAAAAAAATAGTTGATTCTGAGTAATTCCAAATCCATCGTTAAAAGACCACACAACCATAGTTTATGCTGCATCCAACAATAAATTATTAACGAATTGTTAATACAACAGCTTATTGGGGGTGCATATTAGTACATATCAGGTGAATTTAAACTGCGCAATCGTTTGCGCAAAAAGAATTTTTTTTTGTTGTTGACCCATTCCATGCCCTTGTTTAAACAAAATAAGAATACACACTACTCATATTATAAATAACCT
Organism: uncultured bacterium; assembly: GCA_903894575.1. GTDB lineage: Bacteria > Bacteroidota > Bacteroidia > Chitinophagales > Chitinophagaceae > Pollutibacter. The sequence goes on along the minus strand of CAITQQ010000224.1, from coordinate 17,256 downwards.
TATGTCCATAACCCTATTCAGGGGGGTCTTCCAATAATCCTTACTTTTGAGAAAGTGAGAGCAATCAAGCCTACATACTTCAACATATTCAACTTCTTTTTACTGACCGGACTGTTTATCGCCCTGGTTTCAGGTATTTCCATCCCTAAACATGAGCCCACCAAAGGCGAAAAGCTGGCCAAACAATATTGTGGCAGCTGCCATTTGTTTCCTTCCCCCTTTTTGCTGGACAAAAAAACCTGGAAAGAATCTGTATTGCCCAACATGGGCTGGAGGCTGGGTATCAGGAAAGCTGGAAAAGATCCGTTTGATCAAATGAAGCCAGAGGAGGCCATCCTGGTCCAGCAATTGAACATCTACCCCGATTCAACCCAATTGTCAAAAGAAGACTGGCAGCTGATTGTTGACTATTATGTGCGCAATGCACCGGAAGAGCCTTTGATGATTGAAAATACCCTCCCGGAAAGCAATGATTCCCTGAGGTTTCAGGCCAAGACCCTTTTCATTGGTGAACAGGAGGTCTCGGGTGTCCCAAAATTGACCAAAACAACCCTGCTGAAATACGATTCCCTGGAATCCAAACTGTATGTTGGCAATGCACACAATGAAATTTATGTTCTGGATAGCCTGTTTCAGGTAGACAATTACTGGGAGGTGGTGAATCCTCCGGTAGACATCAATTTTACGCCCCATCTTCCGGCATCATTGCTGACCATCGGATCGATTGCTCCGTCGGAAGAAAAAAAAGGATTCATCTTCCCGCTTGATTCTGCTGTACTGAACAAGCCTACCACATCATTGATCACGGCCCTTGCCAGGCCTGTTCAATTTGCCAAAGGCGATATCAATGGAGATGGAAAGGAAGACCTTGTGGTGGCAGAATTTGGCAACCACACAGGAAAGCTCAGCTGGTTTGACGGTGGGGATCCCAAAAAGAAAAAAATCCTGAAATACCAGGCGGGCATCAGGAAAGTCATCATCCAGGACATGAACAGGGACAATTTGCCAGACCTGTTAGTCATGGGCGCACAGGCCTATGAAAGCATCATGCTTTTTATCAACAAAGGGGATGGCAATTTTGAAGACAAAATTGTTTTGCAGTTTCCACCTGTATATGGATTGAGTCATTTTGAATTGGCTGATTTCAACAAGGATGGATACATGGACATCCTGATGACCAATGGCGACAACTGGGACCTCTCTGCCATCAGGAAAAGCTACCATGGGGTCAGGATTTTTTTGAATGACAGAAAAAACAATTTCAAGGAAGCCTTCTTCAATACTGTGTTTGGTGCCAGCAAAGCCATGGCCAACGATTTTGATGGTGATGGAGATCTTGATATTGCTGTCATCTCTTTCTATGACGATCCATTTGACACGATGGAGGGGTTCGTTTATTTCGAAAACCTGGGCGGTATGAAATTCAGTAAGTTGATGATCAAAGAAGCTGCCGCCGGAAAATGGTTGACGATGGAGCTTGCTGATCTTGACCATGATGGAGACAAAGACATCATCCTCGGATCCTATTTCCACAATGTTGCTGAAATGACAAAGTTTCTTGGAAGGGGTATCGTGAGTTTCCCACATCTGCTGGTGATCAGCAACAATACCATCACATCAAAATAACCACCCGCATGAAAACAGTTGCACTCATCTTGCTTTCATTTTTATCTTGTTGCTGTTTTTCTCAATCGAACAAAACAGCAAAAAACGTCATCATCATCTATGCTGATGACCACAGCTACCATGCACTTGGCGCCATGGGAAACAAAGTCGTCAAAACACCAAACCTCGACAAGCTGGCCGCCTCAGGAATGATGTTCACACAGACCCATGTCATGGGTGGACACCAGGGTGCAGTTTGCGTTCCGAGCAGGGTCATGTTGTTGACAGGAAGATATGTCAATCGGTTGCCCGGTGATGGCGGAAATATTCCGGACAGCTTGGTCAGCCTTCCGGAAGTCTTGCGCAGCAAGGGGTATACCACCTACCATACCGGAAAATGGCACAGTGATAAGGCCTCGCACCACCGGATGTTCAGCACAGGCGGCGATATTTTTCTCGGTGGCATGCACTTCAACAAGGATGGCGGTCAGCCACATCCAACCGTATATCGTTTTGACAGCAGCGGAGCCTATCCGGTATCCAGAAAAAGAATCAGCGATACCTTCAGCACCACCCTTTATGCCAACAATGCCATACAGTTCCTTTCCAGTGCGACTGCAAAAGAAAAACCATTTTTCTGTTATGTGGCTTTCACGTCTCCACACGACCCGAGAACCCCTCCTGCGGCCTTCGAAAAAATATATGATCCTGCAACCATACCCTTGCCTCCCAACTTCATGAGCAAGCATCCATTCGACAATGGTGACATGTTGGTCAGGGATGAACAACTGTTGCCCACGCCTCGCGATAAAGTTGCTACAAAAAAAGATATCGCGCTTTATTACGGCATGGTCAGTGAGATGGATGCACAAGTGGGAAGGATACTGGAGACACTTGAAAAATCAGGACTCAGGGAAAACACCTTGATCATTTTTGCAGGAGACAATGGTCTTGCCGTGGGGCAACATGGGTTGCTGGGAAAACAGAATCTTTATGAGCACAGCATCCGTGTTCCCATGATCATGTCAGGACCTGGAATACCTGTCAATGCCAAGTCAAATGGATTTACCTATCTGAGTGATATTGCACCCACCGTGTATGAATACCTTGGCATCAAGGCACCTGCTTCAGTCGAGGCCAAATCATTTTTTGCTGTGCTGAAGGATCCATCCAAAAGCATCAGGAAAAACATCTACAACGTTTATGGCCATTGGAGCAGAAGCATTAAAACAGATGACGGATTTAAACTGATGCTTTATAATGTGGATGGAGTAATGACCACACAGTTGTTTGATCTGAAGAATGATCCCTGGGAAATCAAGGACCTGTCAAAAGATGAACGCTATTCCAACAGGATTGCATCGATGCGGGCATTGCTAAAAAAAGAAATGACCGTCACACATGACAACCTGAACATTGATTTGCCCAATTGGGGAAGAACGGAAAAACAAAAGCCCAGGGGCAGTTAAAAAAAAATACCAGATGAATTACATAAGATTGATGCAGGCCATGTTGTTCATGGTAATAACTACAGGAGTTGCAAGTGCAGAAGACAGCATCCCGCTTCCGAATCCAACCCAAATGCTCTGGCAGGATGCTGAATTGACAGCACTCTTCAGCTATGACCTGCATGTCTTTGATGGCGAAAGATACAACCAGCCAAAGAACCGTATCACCCCCATCAAAGACCAGAATATTTTCAATCCAACCCAATTGGATACGGACCAATGGATCAGGAGTTTTGCCGCTGCGGGTGGAAAGGTTGCCCTGCTCACGGCAACCCATGAAACTGGTTTTGCATTGTATCAATCGGATGCCAATCCCTATTGCATGAAAGCCCTGAAATTCCAGGATGGAAAAGGAGATATTGTGCGTGACTTTGTGGCTTCTTGCAGAAAATACAATGTCAAGCCCGGCATCTACATTGGAACCCGCTGGAATTCATTCTATGGTGTATATGATTTTAAGGTGCACAACGACAGCAGCCAGTTTGCAAAAAATCGACAAATCCATTACAACCGCATGATGGAAAAAATGACGGAAGAACTGATGTCGCGCTATGGCGAACTTTTCATGGTATGGTTTGATGGCGGTGCCCATGGGCCTGAGCTTGGCGGACCCGATATTCTACCCATCGTGGAAAAATACCAGAAGAATATCATCTTCTACCACAATACCCAGCGCGCTGATATCAGATGGGGCGGTAGTGAAAGTGGCAAAGTAAGCTATCCCTGCTGGGGGACCTTTCCTCATCCGTTTTCACATTCCGCCAAACAAAAGGAGATTTTCAAAGATGATTTCAAGATGCTGAAGGAAGGCGATCCCAATGGGAAATACTATATGCCTGCCATGAGTGATGCTCCCCTGCGGGGATACAAGGGCCGACACGAGTGGTTTTGGGAGCCTGGCGATGAGGCATACATCCAACCCCTGGAGAACCTCATGAACATGTATTATGGATCTGTTGGAAGGAATTCCACATTGATACTTGGGCTCACGCCAGATCCAAGAGGATTGATACCCGCTCCTGATTCAATCAGATTGCAATTGTTTGGAGAGGAGATCAGGAAAAGATTCTCCCAGCCAATTGCAACAACAAGCGGCAATGGCCAGATGCATCAGATCAATCTGAAAAAAAACACGGTCATTGATCATGTCATGTTGATGGAGGATATCGCTTATGGAGAAAGGGTGAGAGAATTCACGGTGGAAGGAAAGACTGCAAAAGGCTGGACCACACTTTGTTCCGGTTCATCCATCGGACACAAATTCATTGCACAATTCAGTGCAACAACAGTGTCAGCACTGCGGCTGCGCATCACCAAAACATTGGCCAATCCTCAGATCAAGGCATTCAGCATTTATAATACACTGATAACAAAATGATTGTTATCCGTTGACCAAAAAATACAAAATCCGGCAAGCATTGCCTTTGCTTTTTTCGTTTTTATCTGCTGACATCCTGATGCGAATACGGTGCTGTTTGTTTTTCAATTCATCCTCCAGGATGATGTACCAGGGAAGGTGAATACTGCCACTCCACTGTGTATAGAGATCTTTTTTCTTGAAAGGCTTCCCATCAATGCTGTATTCAATCACACCGGCATCTGGTCCTGATGCAATACAAATGCCAATGGCCTTTCCTGAAAAATCAAGTTCCATCTCAGCGCCGACTTCTGTTGCAATCAAGGCAGGACGGTTTAAGAACTGCTTTCTCCCTCCTACCCCATCTTTGGGAACCCATTTTTCATCAATGCTCCAATGGCTGATGATCCTTGCTTGCTTCACATCGCCATATTGCCCTTCGGCATAACTGAATGGATCAATTGGCTTTGGCAGCACATGGTTGATGGCTGCTGCATCAGCAGCAATGTTCTCATATGCTTTGTTTAGAAATCCGATGAGGGAGCGGGCATATACTTCCTGTCCAAATTTGGAGGGATGCAGGTCTCTGAAATCCTCCTTCCAGCTAAACTCCCCTGCTGCAATGCGTGCAGTAACCTCCTTTGACCAATTGACTGTATTCGCATTGTACTGTGAAGCAACAAGCTCATGGTTGATGATTTCATTGGGAATTTTTCCTGCAGTATAATCGGCGATTTTTTCGGGATCAACACAGTGCATGATCACAATGTCCATCAATGGGTTGCTGATCCTGGCATGGCGTACAATGCCCTCCATCCCCCGCACCTGCGCGGTATTGTTAAAGCCATTGGTGCGGTCGTTGACGGCGGCCTCTTCAAAGAAGAGATCAATCCTGCCTTTTGACAATACCTCTGATGCAAAACGAAAGGCACCAGGCGTACTTCCCGTGGATGAAATACCTGCATCAATGAATTCAAATTTTGTATTAGGAAATCGCTCTGTGAGGTATTGGGTCACTTTATTGCGCCAGCCGGGATTCTCGGTAATCGAGCCTCCCATAAAGGCTACACGGCCGGTTTTCTCTTTGGTGAATTGGATGAAACTGTTTGTCAATCCTGTTCTTGTCACATGAAACTGAGCAGGATCGAGGATGGGCTTTACGGGGTATGCGTTGCTGCTGATAAAATCAGCAATGGCTGAAGGACTTTCAATCTGAAAATGATGCCCCTCCAGGTTTTGAGGACCCCTTGTCATGGGCATGACCGTCGCCGTTCCACCTGCTTTGATGTAATTGTTGATGAGTGGAAAACTGTTTTCTGCATTGGGCACAATCTTGTCATTCAATCCTATGGCATGCAAGACAGGAACACCAGCAGCCGCGAGGCCATCAAGGTTGTCAATGGGATTGTCCTTGTAGGCAAGGGCCTGCTCTTCAGTAAATCCATATTGTTTCAACAATACCTGCCAATCGGATGGAGACCCCTTGCCAACGCCTTTTCCACCCGGCCAACTTTTAAAATCACAAACTGGTGCTTCTGCATAGATACAAGCCACCTTGAGTGGATTGCGCTTTGCCCAATTGTATACATACAACCCACCGCGGCTGACCCCTTCCAAGGCAACCCTTTCGGCAAACCCTTTGCTGACCATGTAGGCATGAAATGCATTCCATACTTGCATGGCTGCAGGAGCACCAAACATATCATTGGTATTGACATAGGCTATGTGAAAACCACGTGATAACAGGATGGAATCTGCATCCGTATGCCATTCAGGAAAATGTGCACGCCAAACCCAGGGCTTACCTTCTAGTGGCTTCATGGGTTTCACTACCCATGCATTTCGGCCATTGAAAGTAAAATGTGTTCTTTCAAATCCATGCCATTTATCGATTTTGTCTTCCAGGTTTTCGAATCCAAAGGCCATCGAAAACAATGGCAGCAGCAGTATGAATGCAATGCAAATCCTTTTCATGGTATTCAATTTACCATTGAAAAACCATCAAACAAAATAAATGATCAGATGAAAAGGCTCAATATGAAATAACAAAGTGAAGGACAAAGCATGCAAGCCAGACCCGTGTAGAATGTTGCAGTCAATGCCCCGTAGGGAACAAGCTTTGGATCGGTGGCAGCGAGGCCTGCAGCCACACCGCTGGTGGTACCAATCAATCCGCCATAAATCATGGCAGTTTGCGGATTGTCAAGCCCTATGCGTTTTGCAATGAGAGGAGTGAGTATCGTTACGACAACTGTCTTGATGACTCCAATGGCAATGCTGATGGCGATGATGTCTGAACTGGCGCCCAGTGCTGCACCTGTGACCGGACCAACAATAAAAGTACAAGCGCCTGCACCAATGGTGGCAACAGTTTTAATATCCCTGTAGCCCATTGCATAGCCAATGGATCCTCCAACAAAAAAAGCAACAGCAATGCCAATAAAAAGAGAAAGTATGCCAACCCAACCGGTTTTTTTGATCTCTGAAAGGCTGGCTCCCATCGCAGTGGATACAATGGAAAAATCACGCATCATGGAACCTCCGAGAAAAGCCATTCCTGCAAACAAAGGAAAATCTGCAATGCCTTTTTTCCCGCCAAAATAAGCCAGGATCAAGCCCATGGTGATGGCCACAGCAGCACCTGGAATCTTGTTTCGCAAAAGGTGTTTTGAAACAAGCACAGAGATGAACATGATCAGGCCAACCACCAGGAAGGCTACAATCAATTCATTTTTAGCAAACAGTTTGGGGATGAAGTGCATGAATGTTTTTATAAAGATGAGCCTGTAGAATCCGTTTTCTTTTGAAGCTTGGAAAGCAATGGTATCAATGAGAAACAAAGCAGGGTAGCAAAAACACCTACCACCAAGGCCACCCAGCCACCGCTCAATGCCGCTTTTACATTCTGTGTAGCCGACATGGCGATCACAACAGGGATGTACATGCCACTCCAAAAATGAATGCCAGACTCCGATTCAGCATCCAACCATTTTTTCTTTTTGATCCAATCACCCAATACAATCAGCAAGAGCATTCCAAATCCTACACCACCGATGTTGCCATCAAAATGAAATAGGATTCCCAGTGCCTCACCTATGAGTTGCCCTGCGATGAAGCAGGCTGAAAGAACGGCTACGCCATAAATTTTCATCCCTGTGAAATTGAATATTGTTATCTATTGCAAGTTTAGTGATTTTTGATTGGTTGATGGCCAAAAGAGGATACAACCATTCCACCATGGATTGAAAACAACTGTCCTGTTTTGTCTTGTTGTTATCCAAGGTATGTCCGGCACCATAAAACGGTCGCCATGCTGTAGGAATACCCAATGAAAGACAGTGCTGATAAAGGATATAACCCCCATACTTGAACCCATGGTATCCAAATGAACTGTCAAAAGCCACCGTCTTGTCCATGGTACCGGAAGTATTGAACAGTGGCGCATCGCCTTTTTTGATCCAGTTGAAATCAATCATCGCACCCCATGCATTCATGACACCATGTACTTTGGATGAGAACCCTTCACTTCCACCAGTACCTTCAAGGGTTCCCCATTTTTGAATATCGATGCCAGCAGGTAACTCAAACTCATCCATATAGGCAATGGCCATGGCGGTTTTTGAACCCGCAGAACTGCCTGTCAAAAATACCTGATTGGTATCGATGCCATATTGAGCAGCATGTTTTTTTAAATAACGAATGGCTGCACGGCCATCCTGCTGCGCGCGATAAAGGGCATTGGCATAGTCAGCCTCAGATTTCTGGTTTTCTATTCCCAACCGATAATCAATCGTTGCAGTTACGAAACCACGTTTGGCAAAACCCTGACAAACCATGGCACTGTAGGAGCCCTTTCGGCTATTGTTCTGGAACCCTCCTCCATGGATGAAAATAACCAATGGTCTTTTCTTCATGGTATCTCCTTGAGGAAAAATCAGGTCCATCAACAATGTTTCGGCACTGCCTTTTATGTTCATGGCACTGCCATAGGCGATGGCATTGATTGAATCAACTGTTTGAAAAACTGCTGCTTTGAAACGCTGTGCTGTACTGGTGTTCATGAAGATTATCATCAACAGCACCATGGCAACTGGTCTGATCAATTTCATTGGAACATTGTTTTAACTTCATTTTTCACCACCTTTCCCATGGCATTTCTGGGCAGTTCTTTGACCAACAGGTATTTCCTGGGTGTCTTGTAAGTGGGCATCTGTGTGCGCATCCATTGGTTCAACTGATGCTGGTCAAGCCCAACCTTTGCCACCACGGCAGCCACCACCAATTCACCCCATTCATCGTCTGCGATGCCAACAACGGCACAATCATCCACCATGGCATGGGTTCTCAAAACTTCCTCAATTTCAAGGGCAGACAATTTGTACCCTCCAGACTTGATGATATCAACAGAACTTCTTCCGAGAATACGATAATATCCTTCTTCAACCACAGCAACATCACCTGTCTTGAACCATCCATCGGGTGTGAATTCTTTTGCTGTGGCATCTGGCTTGTTCCAGTATTCCTTGAACACATTCTCGCCCTTGATTTGTATCTCTCCCGCCTCTCCATTGATGATCGGTTGCATGTGTTCGTCAACCAATCGTACCGATACACCTGGCAGTGGCATACCAATTGAACCGGGCTTTCGCAGACCTTCGTATGGATTGCTGATACCCATTCCTATTTCTGTCATGCCATATCTTTCCAGCAATACATGACCGCTTACTTCCTGCCATTGTTGCATCACAGAAACAGGTAAAGCCGCAGAACCACATACCATCAGCCTGAATTTTTTCATGGCATTTTTCAGCTGTTGCCTGTCCGCCACATCAAGCATTTCAAAGGCTGCAATGAGCTTGAAATAAATGGTGGGAACCGCCATGAAAACATTGATATCGCCTTTCATGAATCGGGAAAAAATATCATCAACTGAAAATGAATCAACAAATTCTACTGTACCGCCCATCGAGAGTGTTGCAGAAACCACATTGATGATGCCATGCACATGATGGAGTGGCAAAACACAGAGCGTATGGTCGGTGGGTGCATATTGCCAAGCACTTGTAATTGATTTGATTTGTGCTGCAATATTGGCATGGGTCGTAACAACACCTTTGGGTTTGTTGGTAGTACCACTGGTATAGAGGATCATGGCATTGCGCTGGGGATCAATGTTGGGCATTAACGCAATCGCTGGTTCCGGAACCCTGTCCACAACAATAAGCCTGATGGAATGCTCCAGGGCATAAGTAGCCAATAGATCATGGTATTGGGGTGATATGACCAGTATTGTTGCGCCTGTATCTTCAAGCACATATTGGAGAGAAGGCAAGGGATGTGAAATGCAAAGCGGAACAGCCACTGCACCAGCCTGCCAAATGCCCCACTGCACTTTCACATAATCAAAGCCGGGATCAACCATGAATGCTATCCTTGCCCCAGCAAGGTCATTGTTGACGTCCAGCAGATGTGTTGCAAACTGCTGCGATGCTTGCAGCAGGGTCTTGTATGAAAATGATTTTCCTGAGGCAATGATGGCAATCTTGTCAGATTGATTCAAGGCTGCTTCAGTGATTAAATGCATATTTATTTTTTTGGCGTGCCCAGATTGAGATTCCTCAAACCATGGGCATTGCGATTGAGTTCAATCATCTTTTCAGCAAGGGGTAAATATACTTCATAACGGTTGTTCACCAACCCTTTGTTGGAATCATTGTTGGAAGGGTCTGCCTTGGTATCAGTAGGATCATTGTCCTGGTACCTGAACCAATGCCATCCCACACAGTTGGGAGCGGAAAGAAGGGAGAGACAAAAATTCTGATAGAAGATACCCCGTTCATGCTGGGTTTTCACCAACCATCCTGCACCGGTAATATTGGGCAAACCGGAGTCCTCTGCTTTGGTATAAAACTCGGTAATCATGAACGGTTTGGTCAAAGCATTCCATGCATTGAATTCTGACTGCGTCGGGGTCCAATTGCCATAATAATTGATGGAAATGATGTCAAGATACTGCTCACAAGCCTTCAGCAGATAAGGATTGTTTTTGGCGCTGGAATGCAGCCTGCTGCCCATGTACAGGTGATTGGGGTCTGATTGTTTGATGGCTGAGGAAACAATCCTGTAATAAACAGCAGCAACATATCCTGAAAAATTTTCCTGCTGGTCTTTGGTGAGCTTTGCAGTATCAAGGGCTTTTGATTGAACCCAGTTGGTAGCTAGATGATAAGCTGCACTTCCGGGATCATTGAGTGAAATGAATTCTTTGATCAGGTTATTTTGAAATGGAAGTTCATTATCAGAAAAATGCCCTGCGAGCCAGGGATCAGCAGCTGTAAATTTGTTTGCCTCACATTTTGCCCGGCAATAGTTTTCAAACCCCGGATCAAACAAGAAAGCCAGGGTTGGCCATTCTTTTTTTGAAGGATCATTTTTTTTCTGCTGCTGCGCGAAACCTCCTAGCAAACTGAGTTGTGTCGTATATACAATGCCTTCTTTGGCGTTGGATTTATTGTAGCTCCTGATGGCAGCCGTATCACTCCAGGAGCCAAGCATGTTGAATCCCGCAGTTTTCATGTCCTGCTTTACCCCTGCCATCCATTTTGCATCTGTCCCATATTTTTCAGCAAATACCCTTTCATGTTGCGGAGAACTGCCCTTTCTTACACTGTTGAGTGAAATGCCGATGAATGCATTTCCCTCAGGGTCAACCATCCAATGTTTCCCATTGTTTTTTTCGATGCGGAAAAATCCAGTTGCATTGAATTGAGCAGAAAGATTTCCACCGTACTTGGAAACCGCTGAAGGCTTGGGCAAGTCTAGACCCATCTTCCCAACGGTCATGGCCTTAAACGCCGTCCAGTCGGAATACACAATATTCCTGTTCTTGTCGCGGCTCCATTTTTTTGCCATCACAAGGATGGAATCCTGCCCTGACTGTGCTAGAACAGCAACAGTCAGGTGCAGAAATCCAAGGATAAATGTCAGACGATATTTCATAGATTAGTAACCGGGGTTTTGGGGCATTGGTTTGGTGAGGTTGGCATCAATCACCGATTGTGGGATGGGAAGAATTGTATCCCTCAGCGCAATGACCGTAGATACATTTTTATTATGCAACTTGGTTCTGTCAAACCAGGTACCTGTTCTGACAAGGGTATACCTGCGGTGCTCTTCGGTAACCAATTCCCTGGAGCGTTCATCAAGAATAAGGTTGAGGTTGACTTGTGCAGCAGTTGCAAGTGGCGCATTTGCCCTGGCCCTGAGCACATTGATGGTGGCTGCAGCTTCTGCAGTTTCTCCCAATTTCAATTGTGCTTCTGCAAGCAAAAGATAGGTTTCGGCAAGCCTCAAATAAATCATGTCGTTGTAGTTGCTCGACTGCTGCAAATCTGATGCAATGGCAGGTGCCCAATCCCATTTGCGTGTACTGGGCCAGGCTTGCGCATTGGAAGCATTTGTCACGGGCTCAGCTGCGGCCAAAGGGGTGAGCTTTACCGTATCACCCAACTTTGCACCCGTTGGTAATGAAGCAGCATTGTTCATTTGGTAAAACAACCGCCATGCATGGTATGAACCACGGTCATCTTTGGGATCATATACCGACAATGCATATTTGGTTACACCAAACCTTCCAATACCACGTCCTCCATAGTCAATTGAAAAAGTGACAGGAGTTTTTCCACCTACCGTTATGCGCTCATAACGGTTCACCCACCATCTCCGCATGATATTGTTTTCTGCCCCTTGTGAGAGGTATTCATTTTGCATCACCCAAAGGGCTTCTGTATTGCCTTCACTCCTGTTGGAGTTTCCATCCACAAACATATCGGTAAATGCTGTGCCTGGCAATGATTTTTTTACTCCATATCTGGCAGTGACAATCTTGTACAAAGAACTGGTGGTCAGTGACAGTGCTTTGGCCTTTGCCTTGGCATTGTCTCCAATTGTAAGGTAGAGTTCAGCCAGGTAATGTGTAGCCACGGCTTTCGGAAAGCGTGCAGCATTTGGTGCAGGGTCAGACATATTGGCTTCTGCAAAAAGCAAATCAGCTTCCATCGCTTTTCTTACCTCAGCCCTGCTGGTTCTTTCCCAATCGGTACGGATGGTGCTGCCTTTTGACTCTTCAAGATTCAAAGGCACATCACCCCAAAGAAAGGTCAAATGCCGGTATGCCCAGGCCCTTACCAATCTGGCCTCACCAACGATCTGGTTTTTTTCAGCGGCCGTCCAAATGATGGCAGGATTCTCTGCCCTTCCAATAATTGTATTCGCCGCATTGATGGTTTGATAGAGCCAGGCCCATAGATTACTGAGATAGCCCTGTGTAGAGTTCATCAATACACCGAAACTATTGAACATGCGCTCTGGTGCATTGCCACCTGCAGGAAAAGGAGCATAGGCATTGTCTACACCAATGAAGGCTGCTGTGAGGTAAAGGTCGTTTGTACTGTTGGAATTGAATCCACCATCAATACCACCCCTCTCACGGCGCACAAGATTATAAAGACCATAAAGCCCAGATTCAAAGCCAGCCTTGTTGACATACAAGTTGTCCGGGGCGATTACGGCCAATGGTTTTTCATTGAGAAAATCCTTTTTGCATCCTGCTGAAACCAGCATGACAAAAAGAAGCATGACAATTGTTTTATACATATTTTTCATCATTTCAATTTTTTCTGATTAGAAGGAAAGGTTTACACCAAAGATGACTTCACGTTGCAAAGGCACCCCCAATTGATTGCTGATCTCTGGATCCAAGCCCCTGTATTTTGTAAAGGTGGCCATGTTCCTTCCGGTCAAATACACCTTCATGGTATTGACTTTTATCTTATCCAAGGCCTTTCGAGGAAGTTCATATGCGAGAGAGATGTCTTTGAATCTTGTGAAATCCGCTTTCTCATAAAACCCTACGTTGAACTGGTTTGCCAATGCATCATTGGCAAAATGTGTTCCGTTTGGATTTTTATCAGACCACCAATCCTTCTTTGTGGTATTGAGCCTGACATCACCATATACAGCATCATTTTCAGTTGGATTGTCTTTGGTAATGCCCATCACACCATGGAAAAAGACCATCAATGAGAATTGTCTGTACTTGAAGTTGTTGGTCATTCCCCAAATGACCCGTGGGTCAAGGTTTCCGAGGATCATCCTATCAGCTGCTGTATTGATGGTGCCGTCACCATCAGCATCCAAGACCCTAACATAACCAGGCTTTGCACTTGCCTTTTGCACAGATGCTGCCACTTCATCAGCAGACTTAAAAATACCATCATATTTCAAACCATATACAACACGTATGGGCTTTCCAATGAACCATCGATTGGCCAAATCGTCCTTACCATCTCCGTACAAATCAACAATTTTGTTGGTATTGTGTGATACGTTCAGGTTGGTAGACCAAGTGAATGCTTTCGTCTTCACATTGACCGTATTAAGGCTCAACTCTATGCCCTTGTTTGAAGTCTTTCCAATGTTCTGCAATACACGGGTGAAACCTTGAACGGATGAGATATTTCTTTCCAACAATAAATCCTGTGTCCTCGAAGCATAATGGTCCAATGAACCTGAGATTCTGTTGTTGAAGAATCCGAAATCAAGCGCAAAAGTCAAGGATTTTGTAGACTCCCATCCAAGCTGCTCATTGGCCAATCGATTCGGCACATAACCGGTCAGCAAGTTGGTGCCATTGAGGTATCCCCTGGTGCTCAGTGTTGCCAATGACTGGTAACTGGAAACTGCCTGGTTGCCGTTCAAGCCATAAGAAGCCCGCAGCTTGAGATTGCTAAGGAAATTTTTATTGGCAGCAAAGGCCTCATTGCCAATGTTCCAGGCGAATGCAAAGGATGGGAAAGTGCCATATTTGGTATCATCACCAAATCCAGAGTATCCATCGCGCCTTGCAGTAACCGTCAGCAAATAGCGGCTATCAAAACCATAATTCAACCTGGCCATTTGTGAAAGGATCGACTGGGCAAACTGTGTCGAGGATGGAGAAAGCAATTTTGCCGCATTCATCTGATAATTGGTCAGCACATCATTCGGGAATCCTACACCAATCAATTGATCACGGTCAAAATCATTTTTTTGCCCACTGTACAGACCCGTAAAATTTATACTGTGCTTCCCAAAAACACGGTTGTAGTTCAGGATATTTTCAACGGTAAAATTCCTTTCTACTGAATTATAATTCACAGCCCTTCCACCATTTTCAAAGCCCTCTTTTGTTTCCACCCCATTGTAGGTCTTGCGCTGGTTGTTATCAAACTCAATACCGGTATTGATTTTATAGGAAAGCCCTTTAACAAAAGGAAAATCTATTTTGAGGTTATTGGAACTGAACACACGATAAGAGTTGTCTCTGTTTATGGCAAGCAAATCACCCAGTGGGTTGCCGGCGGTATTGTACTCTGGCCATGCATACACGGTTGGCTTACCATTTGCCTCATACGCTGTGGTCAATGGATTCATGTAATTGGCGCCAAAATCACCGGAAAACGTTGCAGGCAATCCACTCCGATCCTGAAAAGAAAATTGTGTTGACGAACCCAGAGAAAGCCATGCATTCACCTTAATATCAATGCTTGGCTTCACAGAATATCTTTCGAATTTGTCGCCTATCGCAATGCCTTTTACATTGAGGTACGTTGTGCCAAGGTAAAAACTAATTTTATCTGACCCTCCTGCGACACCCAAACTGTGCTGGGATCTTGTTCCTGTTTGTGTTGCAAGATCATACCAATCCACCCATTTCCCTGCAGCATTGATGGCCTCTTCTGAAGCAGTCATGGAATTCACTGGAATATTCAGCCTGGAGTTCTTGAACGCATAGAATTCCGGACCAGTCATGAGTGCTGGTTTGTTGATGATGGTTTGGGTACCGTAGAATCCATCATAAGTGATATTGAGCTTTCCTTTTTTACCTTGTTTGGAAGTAACAATGATGACGCCATTTGCTCCCCTTGATCCATAAATGGCAGAAGCAGAGGCATCCTTCAATATTTCTATGGATTCTACATCAGATGGATTGATTTCTGAAATGCCTCCAGTGTAGGGAATTCCATCCCAGATGATCAAAGGGCTGTTGCTGGCACTGATGGAATTCCTTCCACGGATATCAATGGTCAAATCATTGCCTTCCGCACTGCCGGAGTTGGTATTGATCTGAAGACCAGGGACAGCACCCTGAAGCGCTTGGCCAATATTTGTATTGGGCAATTGCTGCAACCTTTCTTTGGGAACTGAAGCCACAGAACCCGTTACATCTTTCTTGCGTTGCGTACCATATCCCACCACTACAATTTCTTCTGCTTTGGCTTCACTGCGCTTGAGTGTAAGACTCAATATAGTCTCTTTGGATACCTTGATCTCAAGGTTTTCATAGCCTACTGATGAGAGGACCAGTGTACCGCCTTTTTCAGGCACCTCGATGGAAAAACCACCATCCAAGCCTGATGCTGTTCCTTTGCCAGTTCCTTTCAAGAGAACAGATACATTTTGCAGGGCTTTCCCTTCTTCATCAGATACTTTTCCAGTGACAATGAATGGAGGAGGATTTGCCGGAATATCGTTCAGCAGATTAGTCGTTTCCTTGTTCTGCACAACAATATTGTTGCCGGAAATTGTATAGGTAAATGGCTGGTGGAGGAACAGCAAGTTCAGCGCATCTTTTAGCTCAGCATTATTGAGTTCTAGATCGAGGGGTTTCATCCTGGCCAATTGTTCCTTGGCATAAATGAATCCATAGCTGGATTGCCGTTCAATTTTTTTGAACGCTTGTTCAGCTGATGCATTTTTGAGATTCAACGTGATTTTTTGACTGAATCCTTTTGCACCAGCATGAAGGCATCCGAGAACAATGAGAATGGCTGTTAGCTTCATAATCAACAGTTTTTTGACCAGGATTTTACCCCGGAGTGGTGGGGCCAAACAAAGAGCGATTTTTTGCATAAATTACATGCGTTTTGGTTTTTAATAAATTGACTTTACGAGGGTCGTTTATGATGAACAACTGAAACGCCTCCGCTCCGTCTGAATCACGGGGCGGTTTTGTTTCGTGTTGATTTTCTATTTCAGGACAATAATTTTCTTTCCTTCAATTTTAAAATGGATCAGGTTGGTGAGTTCAAGCTTCTGCAGAAATGCAGAAACATTGACATCCCTAGAGATCTTGGCAACGAACTGATACGGTACCTCATCCCTGAATTCAACCTCAACATCATAATACCGTTCAATTTGGTTCATGATCGATTTGATGTCAGACCCCCCAAAATAAAACTGTCCATTTTTCCATGCCATCACTTCATCGGTATC
The DNA here is from genome assembly GCA_903894575.1 of uncultured bacterium. Classification (GTDB taxonomy): domain Bacteria; phylum Bacteroidota; class Bacteroidia; order Chitinophagales; family Chitinophagaceae; genus Pollutibacter. Next base: position 471 of record CAITQQ010000224.1, on the reverse strand, counting down.
TATATTCTCTTTGACGGAAAATACAGTCTTTGAAATGGAAGCTTGTTGGCCAGGAATCAGTTGCTTCGTGATCTTTCCATTGCCAACATTCACTAACCCCGACAACAGTGTTACCTTATTGCTGGCTTCATTTTCATAGGTATTTACATTGAAATGTGTACCCAGGACTTTTACCAGCAACTCATTGTGCTCAACTAAAAAAGGCATGGCTTTGTTTTCTGAGACCTCAAAATAGGCCTCTCCAGAGATAGAAACCCTTCTCTCCTGTCCAACAAATGCAGTAGGATAGGTAATGGAAGATGCGGCATTCAACCAAACAAGACTGCCATCCGAAAGCACCAGGCGGATAGGCTTGCTCCCTTTCGGCAAAGACAGGGTATTCATGGTGATGGCATCAGTCGCTGTACCAGAATAAATGATTTCGCCCATTTCATTCCTTGTTATATCAACGCTTCCCTGTCTGGCAAGGGT
>CAITQQ010000223.1 GCA_903894575.1 uncultured bacterium | reverse complement strand
ATCGGCTTTGTGGGCTTCAGGTGGTGGAAGGGCGGAGGACTGAACCAAACCCCTGAATAACTCATCCCTTTAACCCATCATCATGAAAAGGATCCTGTCGTTTTTTGTCATTCTCCTTTCCGTACTTGCCTTCAATGCATGTACTGTCAACAATGTTACCATTGATGACGAAATCGGCGGAATTTTTGAGAAGCATGGTGTGAAAGGAACCTTCGGTATGTTTGACAACAGCAGGGGAACGTTCACGATCTATGACCTGGACCGTTTCAAGCAGAATTATGCACCTGGTCAAACCTTCAATATCATCAGTACCATGGTGGCCTTGCATACAGGCAAACTTACTGATGATAGCTCTCTGGTAAAAGGCAATGACTCACTGGCGTCAACCCTCAATATTTATACTGCATTCCGTGCCAACTCAACGCCACATTTTGAAACGGTGGCTTCCCTGATTGGGAGAGACACCATGAAGTTTTGGGTAGACAGCCTCAAATACGGCAACAAGAAAATCGGAAACGATCTCCAGCATTTTTGGATGAACGATAGCCTGCAAATTTCTGCAGATGAACAACTCGGGCTGATCAAGCGATTGTATTTCAAGCAGCACCCTATCAGGGCCAGTGTGCAGGAAAGCCTCAAGAAAATGCTGATTGTAGAGAACAATGCGCAGTTCCAAACGGCCTATCAGCTGGGTTCGGTGAGCCTCAAGGGCAAGCAGCTGGGTTGGATTGTTGGATGGATTGAAGAAAACAGGCATGTCTATCCCTTTGTCATCAATTTTGATGCAGGGGCTGAAGCAGATACCAATGCCATCGGAAAGAAACTCATGGACGATATCCTTGCGCACATCGGATTTTTCAAGGGCATCATGTAATGAGAGCCTAAGTTAATGAGGCGGAGAAATTGATTAAAGGCAGGCCCTGGTTCCAACATTCTATTTCACAATCATGTAAATTGCAATTGATGCAAGAACATAATTCAGTTTCAGGTCTGTCAAGCCTCGTATCTTATCAGCGGTTGCAAACAGCAGAAGTAAAGATCGGAGATTTGTTGTTGGGCAATGGCCATCCCATCAGGGTGCAGACCATGACCACCACCGATACGATGAATACCATCGCAACGGTCGAGCAATCCATTCGCTGCATTGAGGCCGGCGCTGAAATGGTGAGGATCACAGCACCCTCGAAAAACGAAGCCCACAACCTTCTTGAAATCAAAAATGAATTGCGCAAGCGTGGCTACAATACACCGCTTGTAGCAGACATTCATTTCACACCCAATGCCGCTGAGATTGCTGCACGCATCATTGAAAAAGTGAGGGTGAACCCAGGCAATTATGCCGACAGGAAAAAGTTTGAATTCATTGAATATACTGATGCTGCTTACGTTGAGGAGATCGATCGCATCCGCGAAAGATTCACACCGTTGGTAAAAATTTGCAAGGAATATGGCACTGCCATGCGAATCGGCACCAACCATGGATCCTTGAGCGATCGCATCATGAGCCGCTATGGGGATAGCGCCATGGGGATGGTGGAAAGTGCGATGGAATTTCTGCGCATTGCCAGGGATGAATCCTACCACAACATTGTGCTCAGCATGAAGTCGAGCAATCCATTGGTGATGGTTCAGGCCTATCGTTTGTTGGTCCAAACCATGACCAATGAGTTTGGCATTTGTTATCCTTTGCACCTTGGTGTAACGGAAGCGGGTGATGGTGAAGATGGAAGGATCAAGTCTGCCATCGGCATTGGAACGCTTTTGGAAGATGGTATTGGCGATACCATCCGCGTATCGCTTACTGAAGATCCGGAGTTTGAAATTCCCGTATGTCTTGACCTTGTCAAGCGTTACAATGGTATGACTGCTGCATCAACCGTTCCCGACATCATCAAGTTGCCTTATTCACCATTCGAATACAAAAGGCGTGAAAGTTTTGCTATAGAAAACATTGGCGCAAAGCAGGTTCCTGTTGTGGTTTCAGACATGAGCAGTGCTGCATCCATTCAACCAGAACAACTGCAAAGCATTGGGTATACCTATGATGAGGCCACAGACAAGTGGAGCATTGGCGATGCCGCTGCTGATTATGTGTATACCGCTGCTTCACCGATTGCATTTGCATTGCCCGGAACCTTGAAGAACATTGTGAATGCTTCCATTTGGGATGCATCAAGCGAGTCACAGTTTCCGATTTTTGATATAGCTGATTTTGTTGCT
>CAITQQ010000222.1 GCA_903894575.1 uncultured bacterium | reverse complement strand
CTGCCTGGTGTGATGGTGAATTCAGCCTTGGTTTTCAATCCCTTTTCTGCCACTTGCTTGGCAAGGCTTACCGCACGACTGATGTCTTCATAGGAAGAGTTGGTGCAACTTCCAATCAAGCCAACTTCAACCTTGGTAGGCCAGTTGTTTTTTGCAGCAGCCTCTTTCATTTGTGAAATCGGTGTGGCGAGGTCTGGTGTGAAAGGGCCATTCAGGTGTGGTTCCAATTCACTGAGGTTGATCTCAATAACCTTATCAAAATATTTTTCAGGATTGGCGTACACTTCATCATCGCCAGTCAAATATGATTTTATAGCATCTGCTGCTGCTGCAACGTCAGCCCTTCCTGTAGAACGCAGGTAACGCGCCATGCTCTCATCATATCCGAAGGTTGAAGTGGTAGCACCAATTTCAGCACCCATGTTACAGATGGTGCCTTTTCCGGTACAACTCATGCTGGTGGCGCCTTCGCCAAAATATTCAACAATGGCGTTTGTTCCACCTTTAACGGTAAGAATGCCTGCCACTTTGAGGATTACATCTTTGGGGGATGTCCATCCATTCAATTTTCCGGTCAATTTTACACCAATCAATTTGGGCATCAAGAGTTCCCAGCTGAGGCCAGCCATCACATCACAAGCATCTGCACCACCAACACCAATCGCCACCATGCCCAATCCACCGGCATTGACGGTATGGGAGTCTGTTCCAATCATCATTCCGCCAGGGAATGCATAGTTTTCCAATACAACCTGGTGGATGATTCCAGCACCAGGCTTCCAGAAGCCAATACCATATTTGTTGGATATAGAGGACAGGAATTCATATACTTCCTCATTTTCTGTTACTGCTTTCTTGAGATCTGCCTTGCTTTCATCCTTGGCAACAATCAGGTGGTCACAATGAACGGTAGAAGGCACAGCAACCTTTTTGCGGCCTGTGGTATCAAACTGAAGCAATGCCATCTGTGCGGTGGCATCTTGCATGGCTACCCTGTCTGGTGCAAAATCAACATAGGCTTTGCCCCTTTCAAAATCTGTGATCCCAACACCATTCCAAAGGTGCGCATAAAGTATTTTCTCGGCAAGCGTAAGTGGGCGACCCAATGCAGTTCTTGCTGCATCCACTTTAGCGGGCATTTCACTGTAGGTCTTCTTAATGAGGTCAAGATCGAATACCATGGAATTTGATTTTTCTTGTTATATGATGATCTACCCAGATCCGTTTAAGGAGTCAGGGCGGTGCAAAATTAATTAATTAAGGGGCGCTTACCAAACTTGATAGAGTAATGGGGATTAATTATATTTGGGGTATGGAAAAACTCCGGAATTTCATCGAATGGCAGCTTTTTGGTGTCTGTACCAGGATCGGTGAGAAAATGGGCATATCCACCTTCACCATCCGGAAATATTTCATGTACATCTCCTGCCTGACCCTGGGCTCGCCGGTGGTTTTTTATTTTATCCTTGCTTTTTGGATGAACCTCAAGCGGTATATCCTTCAGTCCAAAAGAGATCCCCTGCGCTACAGCTAAACAATTGCTTTTCTGATCCTGATCAGTTGCTTCAGCAAATCCTCCAGGCGATCCAAATGCAGCATGTTAGCGCCATCACTCAGTGCTTTTGAAGGATCTGGATGCGTTTCAATGAACAATCCGTCGGCGCCAGCTGCAACAGCGGCCTTTGCAATTGTTCCTATCATGTGTGGATTTCCTCCTGTTACCCCAGCTGTTTGATTGGGTTGCTGAAGGGCGTGTGTGCAGTCCATCACAACGGGTACACCATGTGATTGCATGATGGGTATATTCCTGTAATCAACGATCAGGTCCTGGTAGCCAAAACTGGTTCCCCTTTCTGTCAGGATGATCTTGTTATTACCGGTTTTACGGACCTTGTCTACGGCAAATTTCATTGCTTCACCACTCACAAATTGTCCCTTTTTGATGTTGATGATATTGTCTGTTTCGCCGGCCGCAACGAGCAGATCGGTCTGCCTGCAAAGGAATGCGGGGATTTGGAGGATGTCAGCATAAGGTGCTGCCATTGCTGCTTCATCGGCAGCATGAATATCGGTGGTGGTAGGCAGTGAAAATGCATTTCCTGTATCCCTCAAAAGGTTGAGGCCAAGATCGTCTCCCAGACCTGTGAAGGAGGAGGCGCTGGTTCTGTTGGCTTTTCTGTAAGAGGCCTTGAACACATAGGGAATGCCAAGGTCCTTACAAATCGCAGATACGCTGGAAGCAACAGTATCCAATACATCCTTGCTTTCAATCACACAGGGCCCCGCAATCAGGAAAAAATTGCTTTCATCGAATTGCTGCGCTGCAAAGAGGTTTTTAAGAAACGGTTCCATGCTGCGAAGATACAGTCACTTGTCTTATGTTTGCATATTCAACGAACAAGGGAAATATGAAAAAAGAGAAAATACTTGTCATTGGTGCCAGTGGTCAAATTGGTGTAGAGCTGACACTTGCTTTGAGAAAAATATATGGAGGGGCAAATGTTGTCGCTTCAGACCTCAGGGAGGAAAATGAATTATTAAAAGGATCGGGTCCTTATGTTAGCCTTGACGTGATGAACAAGGAAATGCTGCATGTGCAGATCATCCGACAGAACATTACACAGGTGTATTTATTGGCCGCAATTCTATCTGCCACAGGCGAAAAAAATCCTCCGTTGGCATGGCATCTAAACATGCAGTCGCTGTTGAATGTCTTGGACATCGCAAAAGAGGAAAAATTGACCAAGGTCTACTGGCCCAGCAGCATCGCTGTATTTGGCCCAACTTCCCCTAAAATAGACTGCCCACAGTATACCATTATCGAACCCACAACGGTCTATGGTATCAGTAAATATGCAGGAGAGTTTTGGTGCAATTATTTCCATCAACGCTATGGGGTGGATGTAAGGAGCTTGCGGTATCCAGGGTTGATCAGTTACAAATCATCGCCAGGTGGTGGGACCACCGATTACGCAGTGGAGATATTTCATGCAGCAAAAGAAAAACAAAAATATACCAGCTTTCTGAGAGAAGATACCCATCTGCCAATGATGTACATGCCTGATGCCATCAGGGCAACCATTGAGCTGATGGAGGCTCCGTCAGAAAAAATAAAAGTGAGGACTTCTTATAACCTGTCAGGAATGAGTTTTTCTCCGGTAGAAATTGGCGATGAAATCAGGAAACACATACCAGGATTTCAGTTGGATTTTAAGCCAGATTATCGACAGCAAATTGCAGACAGCTGGCCCAAGAGCATAGATGATTCCAAAGCCAAAGAAGATTGGGGATGGAAGCCTGAGTTTGATTTGACCAAGATGACCGCAGACATGTTGTTGAACCTTGAAACCAATGCTGGCACTGAAGGCTAGGGGATGAGTTCCACAATTTTCTGTAGAAATTGTGCATCGATTTCGTCAAAGGAATTGTATTGATCACTGTCCACATCGAGAACGCCCCATACTGCATTGTTTTTGAACAGGGGTACCACGATTTCACTTTTCGAAATGCTGCTGCATGCGATGTGTCCGGGAAACTTTTCTACATCAGGCACAATGATGGTATTTTCCTGACTCCATGATGTTCCACAAACACCTCTACCTTTCCTGATTCTTGTGCATGCCACAGGACCTTGAAAAGGGCCAAGCACCAGTTCATCTGCTTTGACCAGATAGAAGCCTACCCAAAAAAAATTAAACTGTTCTTTTAATGCGGCTGCAATATTGGCAAGATTGGCGACCAGGTCTGACTCACCATCAATAAGGCCCTTGATTTGCGGTATCAATGAAAGGTATTGTTCTTCCTTGCTGCCCCTGCCAATGTGAAGGTCTTCTGCCATGTTGTTATTTTTGAATCAAATCCGCTACTGTCTTCTTCTCCAGTATTTTTAATGTTGCGTCACGAACCAAAACCATGGTGTCGTGCAAGCCACAGTTTTTTTCATCGCAGTTCTTGCAACGCTCATAGAAGTAGAGGCTTGCGCAAGGAAGCATGGCAATGGGGCCATCGATTTTTCTGATGATGTCTGCTAGGGGAATTTTATCAGGAGCAGTGTTAAGAAAATAGCCACCACCTTTTCCTTTTTTACTTTCCAGGATGCCTGATTTTCTCAGTTCAAGCAAAATGTTTTCCAAAAATTTCAGCGGTATCTTTTTCTTTTTGGCAATATCAGCAATCAGTACAGGCCCATCATCCTTGTGTTCGGCAAGGTACATGAGCGCCTGAAGTGCATATTGTGTTTTTTTATTGAGCATACTCATTAGTTTCCAAATCCCAATACATCTTTCATGGTGAAAATTCCTTTTTTTCCATGGATGAATTCTGCTGCCAGGACTGCGCCCAGGGCAAATCCGTTTCTGCTGTGTGCATTGTGGATGATCTGAATCTCATCAATAGCAGAACTGTATTTCACTTCATGCCATCCAGGATAGGGGTCAATCCGCTCACTTTTGATAAAAAGTTGATCTGCTGATGCGGGGTCTTCATTTACCCATTGAGACTTTGAACTGTTGAAGGCCAAGACCTGCTCGGCGAGGGTGATGGCAGTACCACTGGGGGCATCTTTTTTTTGGGTATGGTGTATTTCAGTAATGCTCACGTCGTATTGCCGCTGGCCTTCCATGAGTTGTGCGAGCTTTTTGTTGACTTCAAAGAAAATGTTAACACCAACACTGAAATTGCTGGCATATAGAAAGCTGCCGTCTGTTTGGTTACATTTTGCCTCTACGGTTGAAAGCTGTTCAAGCCAACCAGTGGATCCACAGACAACTGGTGTTTTCAAGTCCAGGCATTTCAATACATTCTGCAATGCCGTGTGCGGGCCAGTGAATTCAATGGCGGCATCAACCGATGCAAAATTTTCGGCGTTGAATTCATCAAGATTGTTGATGTCTATTTTTACACCTACCTGATGACCTCTTGAAAGGGCCACCTCTTCAATGATTTTGCCCATTTTTCCGTATCCCACCAATGCAATGTTCATACCTGTGATTTTTATGAAGTTAAATTTTTTGGCGCTAAAATGAGATGGATTTTACGGGTTTGGCTTTGCCCAAATGGAATGAGGCGGTAAGGCCCATCTGACCATTTCTCCCTGTTGAAAGATTCGGCTTCAATCGCATGCTCAAATCATCAGAAATATCGAATGATTTCAGGTGCCCGTCTACGGCTGCGTCTGCTACATTCAGCCCCCACAACACAAGCAGTCCGAGGATGGAAAAATCCATTCCTTTCCTGAATTCATTTCTATAGAGCTTTAGTGAAGCTGTGGCCAGTGGCTGGAGCTCGGGTGCAATGAGCTTATCGTTGGTGGTGTCCTTGTCTGACCTGGCTGCATAAGCAAACCGGGTTTTTTTATACCAGGTGCTGTTGTAGCTGAACGTGCTTACGGGTATGGCCAGGATGCCATATACGATGGGTACCTTCCAGTATTTTTTGTTGTAAATCTGCCCAAGGCCAGGCAGGATGGCAGACCGCAATGAAGCTTTTCCTGCATTGGACCTTACCTTGCGGGTTGTATCCTTGACGGACGATTGTTGGGTTGAGTCTTTAACCAGCGTTGCTTGCGGTTTCTTGTTGGCAGGCTTCAACTCTTTTTGGGCAAAAAGACTGTTGGTGCTGCTCACCAGCAGGATCAATAAAAAGCATTGTCGAATGGTCTTTGCGCACATCAATGGATGTTGACATTCATTTTTTCAAGCAGACCGTTGAGTTCCTCCAGTGAATAATATTCCAGGCTGATCTTGCCCCTTCCTGTTTTTTGGTGTTCCAGTTTGACTTTTGTTCCAAAAAAAGAAGTGAGCTGGTCCTGGATTTTATTGAACTGACCTTGTGGTTTTTGTTTGGTATCTGTTTTTGGCTTGCCGGGCTTGT
>CAITQQ010000221.1 GCA_903894575.1 uncultured bacterium | reverse complement strand
TTTGCTGGCAGCATCGCCACAACAGACCGGCTGGTCCGTACCATGATTGATCTTGCTGAAATCTCTTTGCACGATGCCATCACCATGATGACAGCCACACCGGCCAGGATCATCAAAATGAACGACAGGATTGGCTCCATCAAAGCAGGAATGGATGCAGATCTGCTGATCTTCGATGAGAGCATCAATGTTCAGATGACCATGGTCAAGGGGCGAATCTTATAGTTCATATTGCTATTGAACTTTAACCAAAGACTGGCTATCCATTGTTGTCTTCATCATCCTGGATGAGGTAATTTTACATCCAAAGAACATCTACACATGAAACTCATTTTTTCACTACTCATACTGGTTACCATTGCATCATCCGCCAATGCCCAGCAACTGAAATCCCTGATTAAAAAAGCAAAGGAGACAGTTGCAGGAAATGGTGGACAATTGGGGACACAAGAAATTGCAGCAGGCTTGAAAGAAGCCCTTGCCATTGGTGCAGAAAAAGGGGCAACTGCACTTTCCAGAGAAAATGGATTCCTGGGCAATCCCCTCATGAAAATCATCCTGCCAGCAGAAGCCCAAAAGGTAGAAAAAGTGCTTCGCGGCGCAGGCCTGGGAAAAATGGTGGACGATGCCATCACCAGCATGAACCGTGGCGCTGAAGAGGCTTGTAAGGAGGCTGCTCCAATTTTCATTAACGCCATCAAGGAAATGGATGTCAATGATGCCATTGGGATTTTAAAAGGTGCAGATACCGCTGCAACAGGATTTCTGAGAAGCAAAACCACGGCACCACTGGGCGAAGCATTCAAGCCTGTCATCAACCGTTCCCTTGAAAAAACCGGCGCAACAAAATATTGGTCAACCATGATCAATGCCTACAATAAATTCAGCCTCCAAAAGATCAATCCCGACCTCAGTGGCTATGTCATTGAAAAGGCACTGCAGGGAATTTTCACCCAAATTGCCATCGAAGAAAAAAACATCAGGAAGGATCCATTGGCCAGGACCAGTGACCTGCTCAAAAAAGTGTTTTCAAACCAATAATCAGTTTGCTTCTGGAACAGCGATTGGCATTTTTGTTGTATTTTATGCCCTCCAAAACAACAAATAATGATCAATCGCCGGCGATTCATTCAAAGCATTTCCACTGCCATCCTGCTCGTCAATGGCAAAACCCTGGTTGCCTCAGACCTCAGTGGATTTGAAAAAAGAAAGCCCATCCTTCGTTTTGCCATCGCATCCGATGCACATTTCGGGCAGCCAAAAACCCCATATCAGGAATACCTTGACACCGCAGTCGGGCACATGAATGCCATGCACCGGTCAAGTGCATTCGATTTTGGTGTGATCAATGGCGATATTGTCCATGATGATATCAGTTATTTCGGGGATGCCAAAAAAACACTGGACAACCTGGACTTCAAATATTATGTTACGCAAGGCAACCATGACCTCGCAACAAAAGAGGAATGGGAAACTGCCTGGAATTCACCCCTCAACTTTGATGTGGTCATCAAAAAAACAGTCTTATTGTTTGCAACAACATCCAACAAGAAAGGAGAATACCTTCCTCCTGATCTCGAATGGCTGTCCCAAAAATTTGAAGAACACAAAGCAGCTGACAACATCCTCCTGTTCATACACATCCCTCCGATCAAATGGACCAAACATGCCATTGAATCCACTCCCTTTGTTGAGCTGGTGAAAAAGCAAAAGAATTTGAAAGCTGTATTTCATGGCCACGAACATGATCAGGATGCCATCAAATGGCAGGACGGTATCCCTTACATGTTTGACAGCCATGTCGGTGGCAACTGGGGAACAAACTACAAGGGCTATCGGATTGTCGAGCTCTTCAAGGATGGTTCCATGCTTACCTGTATCATGAATCCTACAGAACGGATCAATGAGGCAAAAATTGGCTTTTGATATGAAGATGAAACCAAATAAATACAAGCGCTGGGTACAATTGATCATGATTGCAGCCATATTCAATGCCTGTAAAAAAGCTGAAATAAAAGCTCCACAGGGCGGGGGAACTACACCACCTGTTATACCAGCTCCTGTAATCAAAGCCCCACCGGCCTTGGGAAGCATTGTTGCAGGATATTTTCCTTCCTATCGCGACCCGAATGCCATTCCTGACCAGAAGTTCAAAATGTGCAACCTGGTCAACTATGCATTTGGCACAGTTTCTTCCAACGGAAATATTGTGATACAAAGTCCAACTGTCTTTGCTATTGTTTCAAGCAAGGCCAGAAGCAATGGGGCAAAAGTATTTTTATCGATCAACGGATCCACAACAGATTGGCAACAAATGGCGGCTACTCCGGCAGGCAGAAATGCTTTTGTGAAACAAGCCATGTTGCTGGTCAGAACAAATGCCTTACATGGAATAGATGTTGACTGGGAATACCCTTCAACTGCCGATGGTACAGCAACAACATTCACAAAACTCATGCAAGAATTGGGCGATAGTTTGCATGTAGACGGAAAATATTATTTGTCTGCCGCCATCACAACAGGCAAGTATGCAGGCCAATACAGGGATGCCATAACAAAGGAATTGCTACAAGGAGAACAGGTGGATTTTTTCAATATCATGGCCTATGATGATTTCAGTACAACAGTTCCCTTCAGGCATCACAGCGACCTCAAGCTCGCAGAAACCTGTTTGAATTACTGGATCAACACAGCAGGAATGCCAAAAAGAAAAGCTGTTCTGGGAATACCTGCCTACGGTCGTCCAAGTGGTATTACGCAAACGGGTACCATACAAACCTATGCTGCAATTCTAGGCAAGGGAGGATCAGCAATTGCAGATTCGGCCGTGGTCACTGCTACTGGATTCTCTCCCTATACCATCTATTACAACGGCCAACTGACGGCCAAGAAAAAAGCAGTCTTGGGCAATACCCAGGGGTCGGGTATCATGATGTGGGAAATGGGACAGGATGCCAATGACAATACTTCCCTGTTAAAAGCAGTATGCGATACCCTTGGCAGGAGTTACCAATGATGAAAATCACTACCTTCAAACAGATCAAAATAATCAACATGAAATCTCTTCGCCTGCTCATCACCTTCATGCTCCTTTCTCAACTGACCTTCGCACAAGACATGAAAAACTTCAAGCTATACAATCCCTATGAAAATGTGGATTCTGCTTTGAAAATTGTTTTCACACAGGCCAAAAAAGAGAACAAACATGTTTTTGTACAGATTGGCGGCAACTGGTGTGTATGGTGTGCAAGGTTCAATGATTTTGTGAACAAGGATCAACAGCTTGACTCAGCCGTGAACAAGAATTTCATTGTCTACCACATGAATTATAGCCCGGAGAACCGCAATCCTGAAGTGCTCAAAAGGTTTGGCTATCCCCAGCGTTTTGGATTCCCTGTTTTCATCATGCTTGATGCCAAAGGCAATAGGTTGCATACCCAAAACAGTGCCTACCTTGAGGAAGACAAATCTTACAGCAAAAGAAAAGTACTGGAATTCTTTGACCAGTGGGGGCCAAAGGCTTTGGATCCTGAGCAGTATAAAAAATATTGATTGCTTATTGTTGCCGCTCTTTTCCCATCAGCATCAGTTCCAGCATCTCAGTGACAATTTCCTTGCTCAATGGTTTTTCGCGGAATCCTTTGAGAAAAGAAAAAGACAATGCTTTTTCACGGTCGGATTCATACAAAGATGATGTTACCATATAAATGTGCACAAAGCTCATGGGGCCTGCAACATATTGGTTGCAATATTCCAGAAATTCAAAGCCATTCATCTCTGGCATGTTCAGGTCTACCAAAATACAATCTGGCATTTTTTTCCGGACTGGATAAGGTCTTCAAGATATGCTACTGCCTTTACGCTGGATTGCATGGTCATGATTGTGGCTGACGGATCTGCAATTTTAATCATGTGCTCATGCAGGAATAAAAAGATTTGATCATCGTCTACCAACAAATAATTGTTCATCAACTCATTTCTTCTTTTTATACCTGCAATCCGCTGGCTTTGGATGTATGTAGTAAGACTTATAATTGATGGCTTGGGGATCCATACAGCCTTCCAGATCGAGGATTTCAATGTTCTTGAATTCAACAGGATGACTCTCACTCTGCAATGAAATGGTGCCACCTTTGAGCAATTGTCCTGGTTGGCCAAACTTGATTTCCTGACCATCCACATTTCCACCACCCACCTGCGGCCTTTGGTAGGACAAGACTTCCATTCCATTGGCAAAATGCTTCACTACAGAATCACCCAATACAAGCACTTCCGCCCTGACCCATTGGTCTCCATGGTAGGTTTCAGAAGTTGAGTTGATGCAGTGTGGAGTAAAAAGTTTTCCATTCATCTCCACATTGGTTCCTGGCGTACACAAATTGCAGGTTGTTCTCTTGTTTTTTCCATCTCCGCCCAGTAACTGAACTTCGATGGATACAGGAAAATCCTGGTCTCTTCCCATGCTTTCAGGGGTTTGCCCATGCACCATGATACCACTGTTGCGCAGGGCCCAACCCGGACCTTCTTTGGCCTGATCACCTACAAACCTGTATTCCAGTCTTATGCGATAATAGTTAAAAGGTTTATAGTAAAAAAGATGACCGAATTTTTCATTGAACTTGTCGTAGGCATCATACCTGACCACAAGCTTTCCATCTTCCACCCGAAAGGTATTACCAAAATTTTCACCCGCAGCGTGGTTCCTGATTTTGGGTTTCCACTTGCTGAGGTCTTTCCCGTTGAACATTGACTCCCATTGCTCTTCAGAAGAAGACTGTGCGTTCAATGAGACATTGGCAAGTATAAGAAAGAAAGCAAAATAAATATTGAATTTGGACATTGTAGTGGATTGTATAAAATGTAGATCTGAGAAATAAATGTATGATTTTTCGGGGAATCTAAAAGCAAAGGCCGCACAAAAGTGCGGCCCAAACTACAATAACAACTATTCAATTTTACAAAACCCTATTTTTTACTTCCCAACAGATGTACCTGGAATCCAACACCAACAGTAAATGTATTGCTGCGGTCAGGATCCCCCTCATATTTGATGGAATTGTAGCCCAATGTAAATTCCAAAGCCGTATGCTTGTTCAGGAAAACCGCTGGTCCGGCAACAAAAGAAAATCCACTCTGGTTCATTGTTTCGCCCAATCCGGAAGTTGACCCAAACCCAAAACTTCCATCAAGCATGATATTGACTTTGGTGTCCGATGGAAGAAAATAGTACCTCAAAAAAGGACTGATCAGTGTGCTGCTGATCGCTTCTTCACCTTCCACTTTTACGCTGTTGATGTCTGATCTCAGTCCTCCTGCGAAATTATTGACAAAGAAATATCCTGCATTAGGACTGAATTCAAACATGCTTGTTGTTATATCCGCAGTTTTATTTGAGGCAAATTTGGTGCTTCCACCAATCAGCCAATCATTCTTTTGAACCTGTGCTGTCAACGAACCAATCAATAAAAACAGCATAATTGCAAGTGATAGTTTTTTCATTGTAAAGATTTTTGGTGATGAATAATCAATCTTGAACCGAAATTATAAAGGCAGCCATGCTTGAAAGATGACACGCTATAGCATCCTGCATGATCCTGCTCATGAGCCGGCATGAGATAAAACCAAGGTGCTGCAACATTGAATGGAGAGTAGCTTAACTTTATGCGAATCAGTTCAAGGTGATAAGGGCTGAAAGAACTTCAAAATCAAAACCATGATCAATACAGAAACACTGAAATTCCTGAAGGCCCTCGAAAAAAACAACAGCAAAGAATGGTTTGACCAGAACAGGAAAGCCTATGAGCAGGCCAAGTCAAATTACCTGGATTTTGTTGTTGAAATATTGGGCAGGATGAAGAAAATTGATACCAGCCTGGCAGACCTTGAACCCAAACAATGTGTGTTCCGCATCAACCGTGATGTGCGGTTCAGCAAAAACAAAGCGCCATACAAAACCAATATGGGAGCGAGTTTCAGCAAAGGAGGAAAAAAAGTGCAGTGTGCCGGCTATTACTTTCACCTTGAGCCGGGTGCAAGCTTTATTGGCGGCGGTTTTTGGATGCCCATGGCACCAGAATTGAACAAAATCAGGCAAGAAATCGATTATGGCTTTGAAGAATTCAACACAATCATCAATAAGAAAAAATTCAAGACCAGTTTCGGATCATTGAGCGAAAGCGAAAAGCTGACCAGGCCTCCCAAAGGTTATGAAGCCGAAAATCCCGCCATAGAACTGTTGAAACTGAAAAGTTTTATTGTGATGTCAGAAGTAAAGGATGCAGAACTTACTGGCAAGGAATTGGCAAACAAAGTCGTTGACCATTTTGAAACCATGAAGCCACTGGTTGATTTTTTGAACAAGGCCATCGATTGATATAGGCCATTCACACGCAAAGACAAGCCTGCGAAAATTCAAGTTCTTATTGATGTATTGCTGCACAAAAATCATTGTGTTGTTTACGACTGATGCGATTCATCAGGAGGAATGACCGCTATCCTCTTTCTCCGTTATCGATGAGCATATTTTTACAGCCATTTATTTTTAAACCAATAAAATACAATCGCATGAAAAATGATGCTCAAATTCAAACTGATGTACAAAATCAACTCAATTGGGAGCCGCAGCTGAACGCTGCTGAAATTGGGGTAGCGGTCAAAAATGGCATTGTCACCCTCTCGGGTATTGTTGATACCTACCCCAAAAAAATGACAGCAGAAAGAATCACAAAAAACGTCATTGGCGTAAAGGCTGTTGCGTTGGACATTCAGGTGGGCATCTCCCCGGTAAACAGAAAATCTGATACAGAAATTGCGGAAGCTTGTGTCAATGCCCTGCGCTGGGACAGTTCAGTCCCAGACGACAAGCTCAAAGTAAAAGTTGAAAACGCTACTGTCACCATTGAAGGCACTGTAGAATGGGGATATCAGCGGCTTGCAGCAAAAAATGCCATTGTCAAACTGACCGGCGTAAAAGGTGTGAACAACATGGTTGTTGTCAAACAAAAACCATCCAGCATTGACATCAAGCAAAGAATCAGGGAAAGCTTCATCACGACCGCAGGCCATGAAGCAGACAACATACGCCTGGAAGTACTTGGGTCAAAAGTTGTTTTAAGGGGAAGCGTTAAATCGCACTATGAAAAAGAGGAAGCGGAGAATACTGCATGGGCAACACCAGGCGTCAATGAGGTTGAGAACAAAATAGAAGTAGTGTACGAAGAGTTTTTTGAATCCGCATAAGATAATCCTCTGAGAAACCAACAAAAAGCACCCCTTCAACAAGGGTGTTTTTTTATGTGCCAATTCAGGCATCACTGTCAGAGGGGTTGATGAGAAAGGTCATGTTGCAGTTAAGTGAAAAAATGAAAATTTACGGATAGAAACAATTCATGAACAAAATACCTGCAGCACCTGATAAGGAAAAGAAAAATCCGCCCAACCCCAACTACAAACTTCCTATATCCTGGCTGGTCTTCCTTCTTATCGCAGGATTTTTTCTGCTTCCGAACCTTATGACAAACAAATCAGTTGAAAAAGAAATCAGCTGGCAAACTTTCCACAATGAAATGCTCAGCAGAAAAGCCATCGAAAAACTGGTGATCATCAACAAGGAAAAAGTTGAGGTATACATCAAAAAAGAAAAAATCAACGATCCTTATTTCAAAAAGAGCCTCAAGAAAAAATATGGAGATGAAGCCCAGACTGGCCCTCACTATTGGTTAAGCATTGGTTCTGTAGAATCCTTCGAAAAGAAAATGGAGGAAGCGGAAAAGAACATTCCTGCAACAGAAAGGACAGATATTCGATACATACAATCCAGCAGGCTGTTCCCTGAATTGATTACCTGGCTGATTCCATTGGCCCTGCTTTTTTTCTTTTGGAACATGATGGCGGGTAGAATGTCTGGGATTGGTGGGGGAGGCAACTCGATTTTTAATTTTGGGAGATCCAATGCCAAACTGATGGAAAAAGAAGCCAGCCTGACAACGTTTGATGATGTGGCTGGGCTGGAAGAGGCAGAAACAGAAGTAAAAGAAATTGTGGAATTTCTCAAAGCGCCAGAGAAGTTTACAAAAGTGGGGGCAAAAATCCCCAAGGGCATCATCCTGGTTGGCCCACCGGGAACAGGTAAAACATTGCTGGCAAAGGCCGTGGCAGGCGAAGCCAAGGTCCCCTTCTTTTCTATTTCCGGATCTGCCTTTGTTGAAATGTTTGTTGGTGTTGGCGCTTCACGCGTCAGGGATCTTTTCAAAACTGCTAAAGAAAAAACTCCATGCATTGTGTTCATTGATGAGATCGATGCCATTGGAAGATCCCGTGGAAAAGGCGCCTACATGAGCGGTTCCAATGATGAGCGGGAAAGCACCCTCAACCAATTGCTCACGGAGATGGATGGCTTTGACACCAACAGTGGCGTGATTGTCTTGGCCGCAACGAACAGGGCAGACCTTTTAGATCCTGCCCTGCTGAGGCCAGGAAGATTCGACAGGCACATCTATCTTGAACTGCCCAACCTGAAGGAGAGGGAAGCGATTTTCAAAGTGCATGTACGCTCATTGTTGATGGCTGAGGAGATGGATGTTCATATGCTTGCCTCTCAGACGCCAGGCTTTTCTGGCGCAGACATTGCCAATATATGCAATGAAGCGGCCCTCATCACCGCAAGAAATAAAAAAGACAGCATTGGCAAGACGGAATTTCTTGAAGCCATAGAACGGGTAGTGGCGGGCATGGAAAGAAAAAGCAAGATTATTTCACCCGAAGAAAAAATGATCATTGCTTACCACGAAGCAGGCCATGCCGTGGCCAGTTGGATGCTCACGCATATTGACCCATTGTTGAAGATTTCCATCATTCCAAGAGGGAAATCCCTAGGCGCGGCCTGGTACATGCCGGAAGAAAGAAATATCCGCTCTGCATCCGCATTTCATGAACAACTCTGTGCTGCACTGGCAGGAAGGGCTGCGGAAGAGATCATTTTTGGTGAGGTATCATCAGGTGCTTTGGATGATCTAGAGAAAGTAACGAAACAGGCCTATACCATGGTCGTTTATTTTGGATTCAGCAACAAAATCGGGAACATCAGTTTTTATGATTCAACGGGTCAAACTGAAAATACATTGGTAAAGCCCTACAGCGAGGACACCGGAAATATAATTGATGAGGAAGTCAGGTTCTTGGTTGCCACCAATTATGAAAGAACCAAATCACTGCTCATGGAGAACAAGGCATTGTTGGTGGCAGTGGCAGAGCAATTGCTCAAATCAGAAATTCTCTACAAGGAAGACCTTGAAAAATTGCTTGGGAAAAGAGCAACGCCAATACCCATCCATGCATAAACTGCATTAGCGCCACCGCCCAGGTTTCCAATTGAAGCCTCCTGGTTTTTGTCTCCAATACCCCGACTGCCATTGGTAACCAATCTGTGGATTTGACCAATAACCATCCCGCCAGGAATAGGTTCTTCCGTTCCAAAACCAGTCTCCATCAATCCAAATATAGCCAGTGCCAGGAGCAGCTGTACGGGGACCCACTGGAGCAAACAAAGTGGTGCCAATGGTAAATCGGGCAGGAACATCACAGGAAGAAAAAAATACCGCAACAACAAAAATCAACAACAGGTAAACATTTTTCATGGAAATAGTTTTGAAGATATTCCAATGAAAATAGTTGCCCCAAGGCTAGTATCAAAGCGGAAAGGGAACTAAAAAAGCCAATACTGAGAATTCATAATTTCTTCAATTTGTTGAGCGAACTCCAGAGTAAAATAAATATGTTCATCGCAGAAAAAGTGAAATCTCAGGCCTTACTCCCCCGGATGATAAATCCTTTTTGCGCTAGCCAATACCTTGGCTTTATCCAGGGTCATGGGCTTTGTTTTTTGTTGCAGAAACAAAGGCACCTGGTCATCAAAATGCGGATTGTCTTTTTTGGCTGATGCACCATAGGTATTCACTGTTTCAATGATGGGCAGTCCCTGCTTGGGAAAACGAACCATGGCCACATATGCATCGCCGCCAGTAATTTTTCGCTTGCCATTGGCCGTGGCTACACCCCATTCTGGAGCCAACAAATCAGGTAGGCCGGGTCCGGGAAACTCCTTATCGCCTCTTACGAGTTTCTGGATATCGCCCAACGCAAGATCAGTGCTGCCATAGGTTTTCATCATTTGATCCTGAATGTCTTGCAGCAACTTTTCACATTCAGCCATGGTCAGTGCCCTGGAATCCTTTCCTCGCATGGCCTTGGACACTTTTTCATAGACCATCAGAAATGCAGCAGCACCCTTGCTTTCAGGCACTCCACGCCTGTCCCATTCCTGCAGATTGCGCAACAGGGTATCGTACTGGGGATAATTGGCCCTCTTCATCACAAACAAACTGTCAACGCTGTATGGAAATTCAAACACAGCAGGAAACTGCCGGTCAAACTTGATGCGTTTGAATTGATCAAAATCAAGTTTTCCAGTCAATGGCATCAACTCAAGAAAACGCTTGCTTCGGTTGTTGTGGTTGACTTCCCAACTGCTGGTTGGAGAAAAGGAACTGGCAAGAAGATTGTTTTCAGGAGCAGTGGCATAAAAAGAAGAATGATTGGTATTGAACAAAAATCCATTGGAGGGATTGACGTATTGAGGCAATTCACTGATACCATAAAATTTGGTCCAGAGGGTCTTTGAGGTATTGCCGGGCAATGTTTTTTTCCAGTCAAATGCCGGTGATGGATCACGCAAAGGCATCAGGGCATTGTTGATGTAAAAAATGGTGTCATTCCTGTCAGCATACATGATGTTGAACATGGACAATCCCTGCATGGAGATGGCCTTGTAAAACTGCGTGAAGTTTTGCGCCTTGTTCATGGTATACCACTGTTCCAGTGCGCGAATTTCCATGTTGGCACCAAGCCTGATGGCAAAAGTTCCCTGCTCGTTTTTCATGGTTGCACCATATTTACTCCAATACAGGTCTCTTGAAACCGGAATGGGAATGCCTTTGATGTGCAGCTTTATTTTTTTCTTTTCCAAATCTGTCCAAACGCCGTCAAACATATACTGGTCGGCGTTTTTAGGATTCATTTGCAACTGGTAAATGTCGAGCCTGTCACAAAAATTCACCGTATGTGCCCAGCCAAGGTTTTCGTTGACACCATGCAAAATACAAGGCCCGCCCGCCAACAAGCCACCCAGGGCATTCCATCCTTCTTCGCTGTTGACATGTGCCTCATAAAAAGCTTCAGGCCCTTCATTCGGTTGATGGGCATTGATGGCCAAAAAAGCTTCGCCGGTTGTTGTGCGTGAAGGGTGGATGGCAATGGCATTGGATCCCATTTTATCATAATCAATCAAAGGATTGACATTGTTGGCAAAGATGGACCGCAATGCCCTGTCTCCGCCATTGAAAATGGTCAGTGCCAATACAGAGGAAGCAATATACTCTTTGAGAGACATGGGAAACAACTGTTTGACCAACACCTCTTCAGGATGTGCCTTGGCATAATCATTGATGCCTTGCACATATCCTTCTGCAAGCCTTAAAAAGGCAGGAGAAAGGGTATTCCATTTCTCCTCGGTAATCTCTCTGCAGCGAAACAAGGCAAAGGCATAATCGCCCGCCACACCATCTTTCCCCAAAGCCCTTCCCATCAAGCCTTTGGAGGGAAGCGCAACCATTTGCAAGCTTTTGAAATCATCCTCTGCATGGGCCCATGCCAAACCATAGGAAACTTCTGGATCTGTTTTGGCAAAAATATGGGGAACCCCAAAACTGTCTCGCGCAATGGTAACCGCCTTGGGGTCAATCTGGGCTTGAACATGCAAAGTCAGCAACAAAAGAAAAGACAGGAAATATTTCATGCAACTTGGTTTGAACGCAAGGTACACAAAACAAAAACCTATTTTCTTTTTAGCCCATCCAGATAAGCCAGGAGGTCTGCCATTTCCTGTTGAGACATGCCCGTATGCAGTCCTGCAGACATCATGGATGTTTTCATTTGCTCCATGGACTTGACAGATGAAAGCTTGATTTTTTGAACAATACCGCCCGGCATTTTCAGTTCAATATCTGTTTTTGTTTTGCTGGATATGATGCCCATGGTCTCTGAACCATCGTTCATTTTCAACACCCATCCCTCATAGCCAAAGCTGATGCCATCTGAAGGATAGACAATGGCCTTGAGCATTCCGTCCTTCGCATATTTTGAACCAATCTCTGAAAGCTTTGGACCAAAATCATAGCCCTCATTGTTGACCTTGTGGCAAACAGCACAGTTCGATGCAAATACTGCCTTGCCATTGGCAGCAACTGCTTTGAGGGCATTGAGTTCATCAATGGTTGGAATCCTGACCACCTCTTCAACTTCCACCGCTTTTGGCAGGTATTGCTTGGCTTCCTTGCGCACAGATTCTCTCCAGGAACCACTCACGCTGGCCACCACATCAGCAATCAATTCGCTGGGCACTTGGTTGTTTTTCAGGATCTTCAAAACCCTTTTTTCTCCCTCCCCACTGTAACCAATCCTTGAAGCTGCAAATTTTTTCAAGGTTTCTGGAAATTCTTTGCCCAGGGCAACTGCTTGCAAAATATCCACTGATGCAGTGTTTCCGATTTTTGCCAGTGCATTCAAGAGGCCCATGGCCCGCTCTGCATTCTTGTCATTCAACACCTTCCACAACATATCAGTACCTCCTGATGCAAGCAAGGTCTTAGCTGCATTCCCTCCGAGGTTATCGGTATTTTTTGCAATGGCCATTTCGAGCAAACGTGGTTGCTCAGCCTTCAGGTTGTATTGAATCACCAGGTCCAGGTAGTCTTTTGTCTGATACGTGGCATTGAGTACTCTTGTCAATGCTGCTTCTGCCGCAACATTCGATTTGGTAGCAGCAGGGCTCAAAGCAGACAGGGTCAACTTGTCGATGGCAATGTCATTGGCAGCATTGCTTTTGATGATGTTCAGCAATACTGCTGTTTTGGCTGGGCTGTTGTTGAAATCAAATGCCCGAAAATAGCGGAGCCTTACTTTGAGAGGAAGGCTGGCATTGGAAGCAAGCTTTTCAAGATAAGGCAAGGCCTTGTCAGTTCTGGCCCTCCAGACAATGTCTATTCCAGCAGCATCTTTTAAGGGGTCTTTTACGGCAAGCAGGTAGGCGTTGAAAAATGCATCCCATTGTGCGTCTGCACCTACACCCAAGGCCTCAAGATACCATCGGTCTTTACCATCATACTGTGTAGCAAGATCAGCCCATATGCCTGCTGCTTCCGGACTTTTGTTGTGGTGAAGGGCAATGATGCATTCCCTTCTTACCTGAGGGTCAGGATCAGTCTTCAGTGCGTTCAAAACGTCAGTGGTATTGCCTTTGAGCTGCAAGCTTGCCCTGATGGAAAGCATCCTGAGCTGTGGATTTTTTTCTTTCAGGGCTTGTTTGATGAACTTGTCTGCCTTCACAGCTGGCATTTTTACCAGGCTCCAAAATGCCCTTGCCCGCATGGCAGGATCAGCATCGGATTGCCAAAGTTTTTCCAGAGGACCCATTGATTTTTTGCCCAAGTGCTGAAGGCTGTTGTAGGCATGATAACGGACCACAAGGTTAGGATTCTGCAATGCCTGCACCGCACCTTCCACCGTTGAAAAATCAATGGCGGGCATGGTATAGGCTGAAGCACTGGCAGGTGCCACCCGATAGATGCGGCCCCTGGTCTGGTCTCCAGCCTGATGTCCACCTACACCAGGATCATACCAGTCTGCTACGATCAATGACCCGTCAGGCGCAACGCAAACATCTGCAGGCCTGAACCAGCGGTCGTTTTCGCCCTTGATGATATTGACAATGCTTGCACCATAACCTGCGCCCTGGTTGCTGATGCTATAGGCCCTGACCACATTGGGTCCGGCATCAGCATGGATGAGCTGGTGCTGAAAAGCTTCGGGCAACAATTTCCCTTCGTACACCAGCAATCCTGTTGGTGATCCTGCACCGGTTTGCAATACATTCGGAATAGACCCTGGGTCATTCAAATGCCAATGGCGCAATGGAATCGAGTCTTCCATGTTCGTACGGGTGGTATTCCAACCTGCCCCTGTCATTTCGTCCGTATAGCCAAAGTTGCCATAGGGCATCACATAGTTGATGCGTGTTCCCTTGTTGCCATCATCATCATTATCACTCTGCCACATGGTGCCATAGCTGTCTACCGCCACCTCATAAGGGTTCCTGAAATTATCGCCCAGGCATTCCACATTGGATCCATCAGGATCACAACGGAACACCATCCCCTGCTTGTATTTTTTGGGACCAATCTCATCACCATCCTGGTCCAATACTGTATTGCCCTTGCTATCCTTCAATGTTTTACCATTGTTGCCAAAATTGAAATAGAGTTTTCCGTCTGCACCAAAAGTGAAGGTATGCATGCCATGGTCATGCTGTTCGCCTTCAATCCCCTGAAACATGATCTCTTTTCGATCGGCCTTATCATCTCCATTGTCATCGTAAAAATTCCATACATAAGGACTTTGCGCAACAATGACACGCTTCCCCAATACTGCAATGCCCAGCGGCGCATTCAGCTCCGGGCCCTGATAAAAAAGTTTTGCGGTATCAATGCGTGCATCACCATTCCTGTCCTCCAGGATCATGATGCGATCGCCCTTGGCCGTCATTGGATTGCCATTAAGGTTGGGGCGATAATTATAGGCTTCGGTCACCCAAATCCTTCCCTTTTCATCCACATCAATATTGGTGGGATTTTGCAACATGGGTTCAGTGGCCATCAACTGCACCTGCAATCCATATGCAACATTCAATCCTTTCAATGCATTTTCAGGAAGCCTTTTTTGTGCTTCCGTGAGGCTGTCTTTTATGACTATATTTTCACTGAATCCATAGCGAGGCAGCGTATAAGAGAGTCCAGCAACGATCAGCAACAGGGTAATGAAAATGCGTAGCGGTGTAATTTTTTTTGACATGGTCTTGGGTATATTGTTGAATTGAATCGATGGTTAGTTTCCATAAGCAAATGACTCCATCACTTCCATGCTTTTCATGGCCTCTTCGATGGAGCAAGGGTTGGAGGATCTTCCGAGAAAATAATCAACCACCTTGCTGATCATGGGATGCTGAATGTTTTGAGGATGCTCAAAGGAAATCAAGTCAGCGCCTGCTGCTGTTACGATCCTCAGTTCCGTTCCAAAAAATGGAAACTTGAGGTAGCCTTTTTCTCCAATGATCAGGCAACTGTCCTCCTTCATGATTTCAGGCATGGAGAAATTCCAGTCGCCCTGGAACAAGATATTGTTGGGAAGTTCCATGATGCCAGACACGGCATCTTCTGCTGCATAGAAATTGGTTTGATGTGCAGCAGCACCGGATTTGCGCAGGGCTTCACCAAAAATAAACTGGATGATATCAAGCTGGTGTGGGGCTAAATCATAAAAATATCCGGCTCCTGCATATGCAGGATCTACACGCCAGTTAAAACCTGTATCAGCAACAATGTCTGGCCTATGTGTTTGAAACATGGTCAACCGGATGTTTTTTATTTTACCCACCGCACCGGTTTCAACCAATTCCTTGATTTTTAAAAACATGGGCAGCCCTCTGCGGTAGTGGGCCACAACCAATTTTCCATTGTTGGCTTTTACGGCATCGGCCATTCTTTTGCAAGCAGCCACTGAAACGGCAACTGGCTTTTCCACGTACACCGCTTTCCCTTTCTCCATCGCAGCAATTGCATATTCTTCATGAAACTTTGGAGGGGTCGCAATATAGACTGCATTGATGGCAGGATCGTTGATCAAATCTGCTGAATCACTGTACCAGAAAGGCACCTTGTGGCGTGACGCATAATCTGCTGCCTTGGCTGCATCCCTGCGCATCACCGCGTGCAATGTTGATTGGGCAACCTTGTTGAATGCCGGTCCACTTTTCAGTTCAGTTACATTGCCGCACCCGATGATGCCCCAGCTGATCATTGGTTGTCCATTCAATTGTTCTGTCATTCGTTCAAAATTATATCCTCTGCAAGTGGCAGAAAGATGTTTAATTGGACAACAATTTATTGAAAATACTTCAGTGCCACTGCATACGGATCATAAACTTATTGGGTAACTTCAATAGTCTTCCTGCTTTATGTTTTGAAACCAACCGCTTAAAGATGAAATTATTTTTGGCCCTACTGCTCCTGATGTTTTCCACCACCATCCGATCCCAAACAATGGATGCTGATTTCAGGGAGGCAGTTGAGAACGGCAAACTGGTGAACCAGGGCTTCAACCGGTCCATTGCTTATGTGAATGCATGGATGAAATATGCAGACACAACAACCGGACTGATTCCAAGAAACATCACCGATTCAAAAGATTTTTGGAATGCCTGGGATGCAGCAGCAGACAACTATCCCTTCATGGTGCTGACCTCATCTATCCTCATGCCAGACTTCTTCAAAGGCAAAGCACTGGACATGTTGAAAACTGAACG
>CAITQQ010000220.1 GCA_903894575.1 uncultured bacterium | reverse complement strand
GCTGTGGTAAATTTGGTACTTACTGGAAAAGTTCTGGTAAGGTCCCCTGCATAGTGCATTCCTGTTTCAGCACCACAATCAGACAGAACGATATTTCCCTCTTTCAATGGGGAATGACTATAGCCGTTATGAAGAATTTGACCCTGCTGTGTAAGTATGGTAGGAAAAGAAAGATTGCCACCTGCACCAATGGCTATTTCCTGCATTTTCCCTGCAATTTGTGCTTCAGTCATCCCTTCTTTTGCCAGGGTAATCGCGGCAGTTTGCATAGCAGCGGTAGTATTTACTGCACGGTTGATTTCCTCAATTTCACCAAGTGATTTATACGACCGCTGTGCAACAATTGCCTTGATCAAACTGATTGAATGCATTCCTCGCAATGATCCAACTGCAACACCCAATAGGTCAGCCAATAATTCATGCTGTTCGGGCCTGTAGGGTGGTAAAAAATGTACCGTCTTTTTGTGTGCTGTTGCCAACCGTATAAATGACCACAAATCTTTTCTTGGTTTGACGATTGAAACTCCTACGCTGCCTGAAAGCAGATGCAAGGGTTCGCGATATCCTGTCCAGACCATTTCTTCGGTTGTAAAATCATCACCAAAAATAATTTCACTGTCATTGTCGATATCAATTATACCTATCAAATCTGGCCTATCCATTCCAAAGAAATACAAGAAACTGCTATCCTGTCTGAAAGGATAAAGATTATCCTTGTAATTCATGCTGCTCTCTTCGTTGCCCAAAAATAAAATCAGGCCACTACCAACAGCATGTTGCAATTGTTTCCTTCTTTCAATATATACTTTCTTCTCAAACATGTTGGCTTAACAAATTTTGAAAAATGATTGGGTTTGATTTTCTAGTTGTTGCTCTATATCCTTTGCTGCCTTGGTAATGGAAAGGCCTCCGAGATTTGTACAACGCAGGGTATGATGAATTTCGTTGCCAACCTTTTGCATGGTTTCAATGACTTCACCCAGCGGAACCAGATGATTGTAATCAGACAAGGCCATGTTTGCACAGGAGACTGCATTTGTTGCAGCCATTACATTCCTTCCAAGGCATGGGGCTTCTACCCTGTTTCCAATGGGGTCGCATATCAATCCGAGTACATTCTGTAGGGCCAATGAAGCAGCAGAAAGAGATTGTGCCAAGCTGCCGTTGGCCATACCCACCAATGCAGCTGCTGCCATTCCTGAACCTGAACCACATTCAGCCATACATCCCCCGACTTCTGCAGCAAATGTGGCATGTGCTGCAATAAAGACCCCGATCAGTCCGGCAGCAAGCATGGCCCTTACAATTTCTTCTTCAGACAACTCCAATGAAGTTGCCATTCCAATCACTGCACCTGGCAAAGCACCGCAGGACCCGGCAGTAGGTGCGGCTACAATAACACCCATGGAGCTTTTTACCTCCATGATGGCTGAAACATACATGATAATGATGTTGTTCACGTCGCCGCCCATCAAACGCTTATTTGTCAGTTGCTCCTTTAACTGAACGGACTGACTGCCCAAAATTCTATCAGGATAACTGGTTCCCTCCAACCCTGTGTCAATAGCGTTGCGCATGATGCGTACAATAGATCGCATTTTTTCAAATACTTCATCCCGCGAAATATTTCCCCTTGCACTTTCATAGTCAACGGCCAATTCCCATAACGGCAGATTTTTTTCAGCGTTATAAACAAGCATTTCCTCACTCGTAATAAATGGGACCTCAAGATTGTTTCTGGATAAGACCGGAAGGACAGGAGATAATTTCTTCATGTACCTTACGCCATTCATTTCCAATATTTCCTGTGCAATATTTTCATCCAGGAATTGTTGGGCCTTTATTTCAAGAAAGCAAAGCCCATCATCATTGGTTTCATGCCAAATGATTTCATCATAGGCAACTGTATTTTTAAGATAAGGAATGAGATTGTCTGCAAAATCACAATAGATAAGTGTTTCATGATAATCTCCTGCAAGGGATACTTTACAGTTATCAATTTCAATTACCTCTATCATTCCACCCCCAGTTGAAATCGCAGTCATGCGATGACATTCGTCTTTATTGCTCATGGTGAGCTTATAGGTATTGGGATGATCCGCAGCTATATCATGAATTTCAATTTCAACTTTAATCCCTTCTGCTTCGAGGTATCTCTCTGATTCGGGCAATCGCTCGTCATATGCCTCCCAGCCCAAAAACCCACCAAACAAACCCATGTCTGAACCCTGACTCTTGTGGGTTGTTGCAAGGGATCCATTGGGATCGAATTCAATCAAGACATGACCAATTGAACCTCCCATTAAATCCCTGCACAGCCTTCCAATTCTCAAAGAGGCTGCACAGTGCGAGCTGGAAGGACCTCTCATCACAGGTCCTATAACATCATTAAAAATACTGGGAAAGGATGCCATAATTGTGTTCTTTTATTGGTTGATCAACAATCAAAATATTTATCCATTGTTCTTTTCAGCAAAGCGAATTTTTTTAACCTATATCACACAATGAAATTTATCATCAGCATGCGTATAGCGTTGTTGGATAAAAATCAATCCTTCTTTTCATGGGTTTTTATAAACTCTCTTGGGGTTTTAGAGATGATGCTCTTAAATACACGGTTAAACGAAATCACACTGTTAAAACCGCACTGATGCGCAACGTTGCCAATGGAAACATATTTTCTTTCCATCAACAGCTTACATGCTTCATTGATCCGCAATTCATTTACAAAATGGGTATAGGTTTTAGAAGTATGTTTTTTAAAATAACGGCAAAACGATTGCGGCGTTAAATGTGCAATCGCTGCAATCTGATCCAGGGAAATTTCTTTTTTGAAATGATCCATGGTGTAACGAAAAATATCATTCATTTTCAGCCCGTCCGAATCCGTAAACATGTGTTCAAAAGATTCAGTTGAGAAATATTCCCATTGAACCATGTTGGCCATTGCCTGGAGCATTTCAATAAAATAGGCAAGCAAGAAGCCATCTGCATTATCCCTGACCTTGACAAAATATTCAAATAATTTAGATGCGTCTTTTTCAGAAGCCCTGATGCCGAAGTCGCTTGATTTGATCAACTTTTTAATGCTGTACATTTCAGGTAACAAGAGCAGGCTTGACATGAATCCATCTGGATTAAAAAATATATTCAGCGAATGGACTTTATCTTGGTTGTTTGAATCGAAGTAAGAAGGATCGCTTTTGAACAAATGAGGCTGGTTTGCTCCAATCACAAACAGATCACCGGATTGAAATGGCTTCATGTTGTTCCCAATGACAAGCGTCCCCTTTCCAGAAAGAATCCAGGTGATTTGGATTTCAACATGGCGATGCAGATGAGGATAAAAAAAAGGCAACTTGTCTTCCTTGACATGAATGGAATTGCCAATCTTTTCGGGTATCGTGAAATTAATGACTTTCACAAAATAATTTGTGGGGGTTTTAAAACATTTAAAATGAAAAACTTATCCTAAACAATTAAAAACTATCCAATGTTTCCAAATATCCCATCCAAACCAAAGATGGAACCTTTAAAACAATTTACCCAAACTCACCTCTACGGGAAGATACAATCTTTCCTTAATGAAATGGTCTAAAACATACAGCTCTTGACAACGCATTGATAAAAAAAATCACCGCCTGAAAGATTTTTGGAATCAGGCGGTGATGTATGCACTGCGCACTCAATGAATAAATAACAATGGACGCAGCTTAATATCCAGGATTCTGTTTAATGGCCGGATTTAATGTCATCTCGTTGATCGGAATGGGCAAAAGATAATGCTTAGCAGGATCGAATCCCCAGGTACTTCCAGGTCCAACAAGCGAAGTCCTGTAAGGATCAAGAAAGTTCGCAGCATCTACCGGCAAATTTGTAAATGCTTTTTTTAATTCATCTGAATAAAAAGCACCCTTGGGTCTTTTACCAATAATCAACTTATGTGCAGCCCAACGCATGATATCATCACGTCGAAAGCCTTCCGCCATCAACTCAACGGTGCGTTCTCTTCTGATCTCGCGCAGCGCACTACTCAGCGTATAACCATAATCTGGCCAGTTGGGATCAGTTCGAATAGAGGCAATGTTCATATTGGGCATGCCAACCCGCGCCCTCAGCCTATTGATCGTCAAATCCACATCAGCCTGGGTCAATTCTCCCAATTCGGCTTTTGCTTCAGCATAATTGAGTAAGGCTTCCGCATATCGAAAAATAATGTACGGTACTTCTCCACTAAATCCGTTTGTTGTAGGGTCAAACTGAGGACGGCGCCATTTCTGTGATTCGTATCCAGTGGGGCCCGTCTGTGCACCTCCCAACAAAGGGAGCAGATACTTGGTAGTGTCATTTTTTAAATTGATCGTAACAGGGTCCCCTGGGTTCATGACCGTTTGGACAAACCTTGGATCGCGGTTCATGACTACATTTCTTATATCCTTATCGCCACGATACAGCGGACTTACGCCTATAGGCAATCCATCAGTACAAAGGTAAAGGTTGACCATATCCTGGGTATAACCAGATCCATTGGGCCAGGTCTGAAGTGCATTGCTACCGAATGCAAAAGTGTAACCCCTCCAAAGCATGACTTCAGGATCTGAAAGCAGGTTCACTTGATTAAAAAGCTCATAATACACTTGATTGGGATTGCCCGTGGTCAACCTATAGATTGCCCCATCCATTACTGCTTTTGCAGCATTGGCAGCTGCGGTAAGAAATGCCTTACCATCCGTCGTTCCTTTGAATGCATCATTTTGATGGTACTTTTCCCAGGTGCCTTCATAAAGCGCTACCCTGGATTTTAACAACAAAGCCACATCGCGGCTTATCCGTTGTGCCGGTACTTCAGACTTTTTCTTCAGTTTTGTCACTGCAAGGTCCAGGTCACTCAGGATGAAATTCACGACATCTGTTCTGGAACTGCGGGGGCCATACAATGCAGCCTCATCCTTTACGGTCAAAGGAGTCTTTACAATCGGAAGATCACCAAATTGCTTCAACAAATTAAAGTAGTTGAAAGCCCTGAAAAAGTATGCTTCCCCAGTATAATGGTCTTTTAGGGCTCCCGTTTTGACACGATCGCTGTTTGCCAGGAAATAATTCACATTACGAACGTTGGTCCAACTCCACCCTCCTCCGCTTGAAGGGATGGTGATGGCGCCATCAAGACGGTTTTTTTCACCTAAAAACAAACCGACGGTTATGGCCATGTCCGTTCCTGCATCAAGCAATGGATGGCCGCCTGATCCGGAGAGATTCCATCCGGGCAGAACATTATACAGGCCATTCATGTAAAGTTCGAGGTCCTGATCGGTTTTCCAGAATTCAGGATCTGATACTTGGTCAAGTGGCGTCAGGTTGAGAAAATCTTTCTTGCATGAAGAAAGGCCAGCTCCAAGCCCAACGAAAAGGAATAAGATTAAATATATTTTTTTCATACCTGTTTTTTTAGAAGTTGACATTCAATCCAAGAGAGAAGGCCTTTGATAAAGGATAGATTCTTCCGTCACCTGCGCTACCTGCTGTTTGTTCAGGATCAAGCAATTTGAATTTGTTGATAATGAAAAGGTTTTCGCCAGAAAAATAAATATTAGCCCCCTTGATCTGCACCTTGTTGATTATTTTTTGAGGAATGGTATATCCCAACCGCAGATTTTTAAGCCTGCAGTAGGCTCCGCTTGGCAAATACCGATCAACCGGTCTTCCGTAATTCTTACTGTTGTCACCGTCAAACACAGAGTAAGGTTTCGCATAGTAAGCGTTAGGATTTGCACCCAACGGGCTTGATTCATCTCTCCAGTAATCAAGATGCTGGGTATACACCATCATGTGAAGTGGTCCATTGGCAGGTCCCCTGAATACGTTTCCATTTATGATCTCAGTAATGAAGAGATCTTGCTTACCTACACCCTGAAAGAAAAAGGACAACTCCAGTCCCTTCCATGAAACATTACCATTAAACCCATAAAGATACTGGGGTCTCTCATTACCTACAATGCGCATATCTCCTGGATCGACGACTGTATTTTTCCCATTATTGACAACTCCATTTTTATCAAGATCCAGGTATTTCAGGTCACCTGTATTCCATTTTCCAGACCATAGAAATGATTGATTGGGCCATTTGGTGATCTCTTCAGCCGTTTGGAAAAGTCCATCGGTTTTATAGCCCCATAGTTCGCCCAGTATCTGACCTTGTCTATAAGTGCTCAGGATTTGTGTGGGGTTATTATAGGACATGACCTGGCTTATGTTGTTGGCAAGGTTACCACCGATCTCAAAATAGACTTCGCCAATTCGATCCTTCCACTTGAATTCCAGATCAAAACCCCTTGTCCTGATCTCACCGGAGTTTTCTCTGGGTACAGCCGTACCCAGCAATGCAGGTACAGCAGCGCCCGGACCTACAAGGTCAGTAGTGAAGGATTGGTACCAGTCATAGGTTACAGACAATCTTCTCTTGAAAAAAGCAAGATCTGCACCAAAATCAAGTGTTCTTACTTTTTCCCAACTTAGATTCACACTCGAGATATTTGGTGCACCTACAGACCATAAACGTTGTCCGCTAAAGAGATAAGACGTTTGGCCGATTCCCATGGTGGGGATATACAGGTAATTGGATACGCTCTGGTTGCCCAATTCGCCCAATGAACCCCTGATCTTCATGTAATTGACCACGTCTTTCAATGGATAGAATTTCTCCTTGGATGCCACCCAGCCCGCTGAGACAGAAGGGAAATACCCCCATTGTTTACCGGGCTCAAACCTGGAAGAAGCATCGGCACGGAAGTTGGCTTCCAGCAGATATTTGTCGCTAAAGTCGTATAACAATCTCCCGAATCCGCTTCGGGTAGCCCAATGGCCTTGTGAATCATCAACTGTCTTGGTACCTACTGCAGTATTGACAGAAGGTACATCGTCAGTCAAGAGATACAAAGCATCTGCATTAAGGGAGAAATACTTGAACTTCTCCTGTTGATAGCCCACCATGACCGAAAGGTTATGCTTACCGAAGCTTTTTGCATAGGTTGAATAGATGTTTGGCGACATATAATTGTCTGTACTCAACCTCGGACGATATGAGTTACCCACTTGTGCACTCATAACCGATTCTCCGTTAGGCCTCACCCAAGGATATCGCTTGGAGATGTACTCCCTGCGGTTGTTGCTATTGGTATAGTTGAATTCCACATTGGTGATCCATCCCTTGATTGGCTCCAGCGTAATTCTTGGCGCAAGGATCATCTGCGTATTCAATGTATTGTCCCTCTGTGCTCCCCATTCCAGAATCCTGCTCTCCAGTGTCCAGACATCTGTTCCGGGATATTTTGCGGGCATGGTAGGTTTGAGTTTCGACATCATGTCATAAATCCTACCCCTTCCCAGATCCTGCTGCCATGGAAATTCCTGCAGGCCTGAATTGTATTTGAAAAGAACGCCCACCTTCGCCCATTTGGTCGCCTGAGCATTGACCTTCCCATCAAAATTATAACGGTTGAAGCTTTCGTTGCCGTAGCGAAGCAATCCATTCTCTTTATACCATCCACCAGATAAATAATAATCGATTTTTTCGCTTGCCCCGGAAACGCTGAGGTTGTATTTCTGTCGTGAAGAAAAGTCATTGAAAAGCACATCATACCAATCCGTTACAGCTGCGGCACCCAGTCCCATAGAGCCAATATTCCAATTCTGTCCATCGGCAGTTCCAAACATTTCGGGGGCACTTCCGGGTTGGGCAATATTTTTCGCCAACCGATCCAAAGCATCTTGGTTATACCAGGGTGCATTTCCGATGTTTTTCGCAGCGTCATTCGACACCAAAGCAAAGGTCATGGGATCAACCAACCTTGGATACTGAACCGGTTTTGAAAGTGCCACATTTGTCTGCAAAGAAACGTTCATCTTTTCTTTGCCACTTTTACCGGATTTGGTCGTGATCAAAATGACACCGTAAGCAGCGCGTGCTCCATAAATGGCAGAAGATGCGGCATCCTTCAATACCGTAATGGTTTCGATGTCAGCCGGATTGATGCTGTTGATATCCATTGGGATATTGTCCACCAGAACAAACGGAGCAGTGCTTCCGGAGAAAGAGCTTAAACCACGAATGCTCATGTTCATTCCACCCCCGGGCTCTCCACCCGCATTTGAAACCGTGATGTTGAGGTTGGGCACCAACCCCTGTAAAGCCTGCTGTGCATTGGCCACAGGACGCGATTCGATATCTTTTGCAGTAACCGTGGAAATAGCTCCTGTCAAATCCACTTTCTTCTTGGTACCATATCCAATTACAACCACCTCGCCCATGTCGCCAGTCCTGGTCAGGGAGATGTTTATGTTTGATTCATTGGCGGCAACCGCTATATCTTGTGATTGATAGCCAACAAAAGAAACTGTCAATACCGTTTTCCCAGCGGGTGCAGATATCTCAAATTTGCCGTCTGCACGGGAGAGGCTTCTTCCACTCCCATTTTTCAAGGAAATGGTTGCACCACTCAATGGTGAATTTGAGGTTGCGTCCAGCACGGTTCCCGTAAGTTTTTTTTGTGCTGAAACAGAAATAGAAAGGAGCAAAATGGTCATAACCATTAAGCCGTAAGCAAGAATTTTTGATTTTCTCATACTGCGAGTTTTAGTAATTGAAACATGTCTCAATGAATTTATCATACATTGCGCAATTATCCTACCGCGCTGTTAAAATTCGGTTAAAACTGGAGAAAATCTGTTTACCCTCGCTTAATTACTAATGTCATCATTTCATGTTAGACTGATTTTATTTGACATGTATTAAAATTTGTAACATCTCTCAAATATTTATCTTTAGACCATTTGGTGACTTTGGCGTATTTGATGCTTGTCAGATTGAACAAAATGATGATTTGATTTCAAATTACTTCTCCCCTACAACATTTAAAAAGCCCATAATCAACTGGATTACAGTTTTTTATGGGCTTTGGCTTTTGCATAGGTTCCTCTAAGGCTTTCACAATGAATTCATTATCCATTGTTACTGCAAACGAGAGGTTGATGGTGATAATTAATCAGTTCTATTAATTATCACTATCCGTTTGCTTACATTCATTTCTAATTTTTAAACATATAATGTTGATAGAATTTGGTGTAGAAATTATTGTTTCGTTTTCCCAAGGGTTAGCATCAAGTGTAATTCCATTGTCCCCGCAGTATTCAGGTAGTTTTTTGTATATACTTTCCCCGTATTATACGTGAAATCAATAGATAGCTTTTCCTTGTAGGGGATTCCTACACCCAATGCTACCTCATTGTTGCTGTGGTATATTCCACAGAACTTAATCCATCCCTGATAGTTCATCGATGCACCCATATCAACTATTCCAGGAAGGCCTTTTATCAATCGATATCCCAAAAGAGGTTGAACAGAAACTGATCCATCCTGGGTTTTGGCAAAATTCAATTTCTTACTGACCATAAAATTCAGGACAGCATAATCAACCCCATCATAGGCTGAAAATTCCTGAATGGCGCCAAGACTTGGAATACTTGTCATGATCATCCAACCTTGACCTGTCTCAACCAGTGCACCAATACTGCCATCTACTTTCATTTTTTGTTCATTAAAAGCAGCAATCAATGGATCGCCAATCTCTCCCCTTATCACAGCGCCACCTGATTGATTGATCCTTGACAACATCGTACCCAAACCAACACCCAACCTGACACGGGTTTGCCCAGAAGAAAGATCAAGGGCATAACTACCCAAAATTCTGCTTCTATTCAACAGGCCCGCAGATTCCTGCTGGAATTGCAAACCAACACCACTTCTTCCACCCACTTTGCCTTGGATAGAAAATAACTGGTTAACTGGTGCGCCTACGAATGTATTGGGTGAAACATTTCGGTATGCGCCATCTATCCGCACTCTCCCATCCATGCCTGTAGCAGCAACATTCTGGAAAAGTAAGTTATGAAAGTACTGACTGGGGCTTGGATTCAATTGTGCCCAACCCATTTGGGCCATTGTGACAACTGATACTATAAACGTTATGAATGCTTTCATTTTCATTGGTTTTTTACTGGATAATGGTAATAAAGCCTTTGTGTAAAATAGACGG
>CAITQQ010000219.1 GCA_903894575.1 uncultured bacterium | reverse complement strand
GATGACGTTGGGACGTTGCTGCGCAAAGAGTGATGAAGACTGAACTCCGAGGGTCGATAGCAACAGGGATGTGAGGAGTGCGAGCGTTTGTTTCATAATTATTTATTGTTAATTATCAATTGTTAGTTCATGGAGGTAGGGCACGGATGTTTGTGCTCCCAATCGGGTCACAGATATAGCAGCGGCCTGGTTTCCAAACGCTACGGCTTCGGTAAGACTTTTTCCTTGGGCAATGGCCACTGCCAAAGCACCATTAAATGTATCACCCGCAGCTGTGGTGTCAACAGCTTCTACTTTCAGTGTAGGTATTAATTGCCCTTCCCCCTCCGAATATAGAAAAGCTCCCTGGCTTCCCATGGTGATGATTACATGTTGAACCCCCATTTTTTGAAGTTCGATTGCTGCTTTAGTAGCCGATGTTGTGTCCGTCACTACCACCCCTGTTAGGATTTCTACTTCCGTTTCATTGGGTGTAATCAGGTATAGGCACTTAATTAATTCGGGTGGTAATGCACAAGCGGGTGCCGGATTCAGTACTATCTTTTTCCCTAAAAGAAAGCAAGCTTCGGCAGTTTTTACAACGGTATCAATGGGTATTTCCAGTTGCACCAGCACAACATCGGCCGATTCAAATTCGGCTCCAGCACTCAATACTTCATCCGCAGTCAGGTTATTATTGGCTCCCAAAGCTACTACTATGCAATTTTCTCCCTTGGCGTCGAGTGTTATCAGTGCTACACCCGAAGGAGCTGTTTCATCAACAAAGAGGTAACTGCAATTAATACCCTCATTTTTAAACAACTCCAACGCCTGTTTCCCAAAAATATCATTCCCTGTTTTCGCAATAAAAGTTACGTCGCCGCCCAATCGGGCAGCTGCCACAGCCTGATTGGCTCCTTTTCCGCCGGCGTTCATAAAGAAATTTCCACCCACGATGGTCTCACCCGGGACGGGGAATCTTGGGGATTTTACCACCATATCGGTATTGGTACCGCCTACAACGACAATCTTCTTTTTTTTCATCTGTTTATAATTGTTTCTTAGTTGTCAGATCGAACTTGCACCTAAACATTTTCTTGTGTGTCAAACTTTATTTGCAACCAATTTCACACTAGCTACTATTTCATTTTGAGTTCAATGTTTTGTCAATCTGATAAACTGCAGACCTTATTTCCTCTAGTGTTCCTATTATCAAATAATACTCGAATTCCGTTACCGAATTTTTCATGAGTTTTTCTTTTCGCAACGGGGCTATATAAGAGGTAGAAGTACTGTTGGATTCACCTCCTACCTTTCCCGCCTTGCCGGCAAGAAATGATGTTGCCGAAGGGGAGTAAACACCCATTCCCCAATTGTTATCGTCCACAAAAGCCATCCATTTTTCGGAAACAGTTTTGTAGCGACCCCAGAAACCGCTTCCCAGGTCAACCACTTCCGGATGATCCATAGAAGCATTTGTAAATGGCACACTACCGAAATAGGAATAAAGATTATTTAAAGCTGAGATGGGATATACAGCCGGAATTTCCTGATTGTTCATTGCACCTTCACCATACAAAGTATCTGTTCGCAGGCAGGTAAGTTTATTTCTTACTTTGATTACATTTCCTTCCAAACTAGTCCATTGCTCCATAATGGCTTCAGCCGGCTTGTTGTTCATATCCCACAGCATCGGTGTACATTTCACGTATAAACTATTGTTTGTTTTTTCCGAACTGAGCACCACCGCACGATTTCGGGCATAGTCGCCTACTTGTATGGGATTCCAACTCCATGGAGACCAATCTTTTGATTGACCTTCGGTTTGACGGTTCAATTTTTTTCCGGCATAGTAGGATTGCTGAATATAGCGACCTTCATCGGATATATTTACAATGTTACGGGGGTCATTGGCCTTTGAGATGAAACAAATTGCCCCGCCCCGCGTT
Source organism: uncultured bacterium (assembly GCA_903894575.1). GTDB lineage: Bacteria > Bacteroidota > Bacteroidia > Chitinophagales > Chitinophagaceae > Pollutibacter. The sequence goes on along the minus strand of CAITQQ010000219.1, from coordinate 526 downwards.
AGATCCTGCATAATGTGAATCTTGCCATTGGTCAGTCCAAATTCCTCCGTTTTTAGTTGGCTTGCATTTGTGGCTGAAACTGTGGCTGGTTTTTGTGCCCATACATGAGCAGTTATCAGCAAAAATGCGATGCTTGATCCTGCATAATTTTTTATATATGTCTTCATGTTTCTACTGTTATATGATGTTTTCTTTAAGTTCCTTTATTGTGATTGAGTTTTTTTGAAGTTATATAATCCCCGCATCTACCACGCAACAGAAGCCCAAAGTTCCAGCATAAACCGCGCTAAGCGTTACCATCAGCAGGGTGGAGATAAATATGGTCGTGTGCTTCATAACTACTATTTTGGGTTTTGTGTTTGTAGCCTTTGTGATTGTGTGGTTCATTGGTTCGTTCTTGGTTAGGTTGTCGTAAACGCGGCATCACTGGCCCGAAGCAGGCACGCGGCCCACGGGGCGGCGGTTCTTGCCCTTCTGCTTGGTGGCGGAGTCACCAATGTCCTCGCGCATCCGCTCCGCCAGGGTG
>CAITQQ010000218.1 GCA_903894575.1 uncultured bacterium | reverse complement strand
GCGAAGTAATGCCATGAAAAGGGAAGTGGTTTTTCATGTAGGCCGACATCGGGGCGGCGATTTTGGGATTGTCGGCACTGGAAAATGCGGTTTGAACAGATTGCACCCACGGATGTGTCATTCGGCAAATTTATCACAACTCCAGTGGGTTTGCGGGTGCGTGATAAATTTATTATCTTTGCACTCCCATAAAGGGTGACCCGTTCCCATGTGCATTACCACCGGGAGATTAGGTTTCGGCCAAAATCAAATAACCAAATCGGGATGTAGCGCAGCCCGGTAGCGCACTTGCATGGGGTGCAAGGGGTCGTGAGTTCGAATCTCGCCATCCCGACCCAGTAAAATCAAGGCCTCAGAGAAATCTGGGGCCTTGCTGTTTTTAAGCGGTTTACATATGGTTTACATATTTGTCCGCTTTAATAGAATCTCAATCAGCTTAGTTTGTTTGTCAACAAGATCAGATAAAGCTGTAATTTGGTTATGAAACAGGTTTCTTTCATCTTCAGATAAGGTATAATTATTCACGGTACCATGAGGAGCGCTGTAATTCATGTTTTCGAAATTATAGATCGTATTTTCATCGAAATTGAGAATGTCATTGGGATTGATTCCAAAAACTTCAGCGATTTGATTTAGGCGATCAAGATTAATTTGAGATTCTCCTCGTTCAATTTTTCCATAACCATTTGTTGTTAATCCCAGTTTGTGAGCGACGGTTTCCTGTTTCAATCCTTTTATTTCACGGATTTTTCTGATGGAACTGCCAATTTTGGAAAGGTTTACTTTTTGTGTCATGTTCTTATTAGTTGCAATTTAATGCTTTTTAGTAGTTAAAAACAAAGTTTTAGGAACTAGGCCCGACATTAATTTTGACACATGTTTTACAATAAAATGAAAATGACATTATTGGGCATGGTGCTGATTTTTTCATCATTCCAATTTTCATCGTGTAGCGAAGATCCAATTGCAAAAAAAGAACCCGTAGCTAATTTTACGTTTAATCCAAATTCTGGATATGCCCCGTGTTCCGTTCAGTTTACAAGTAGCTCTCAAAACGCCGTCGATTTTACATGGGATTTTGGTGACGGATCTACTTCTATTGCAGAAAATCCTTCACATGTTTTTAATCAGCCCGGAACATATACCGTTACATTAAAAGTCAAGAATGGAGATCAGCAAAATCAAAAATCTGCACAAATTACCATTAAAAAACCCTTTACTAAGGCAAGTTTGACAAAGGTTGTTCTTACTAGTATGCCATTTTTAGATGGCGCCGGTAGTGGTTGGGACCCATTCGATGGTCCTGATCTTTTTATGCAGTTATTGAGCCCAAATCCGGACAATACTGTACTTGTGGAAAGCGGTGTTGTTTCTAATCTTGTGAGTTCGAAGCTTCCGGTGACCTGGAATCTAACAACTCCTTACACTATTTATGAAATTAACTTCTCTGATGCATATTTTATCCAGTTGATGGATTCAGATGCAATTGATCCAGATGACGAAATTGACTACGTTTCATTCCGTTTGGATAACTACACAACAGGTAGTAATCCATACCCTTCTTCAATAACAAGAACTCAAAATAGTTCAACAGTTACCCTGCATTTTAATTGGTTATATTAACCAATATTTTAGATATTTATGAAAAAAACTAATATTATTATCGCTATTCTGTGTTGTACGTTGGCTCTTATGAGCTGTTCCGCAAACCGCGTTGTACAATATCAATCAGAAACAGAATCCACTTCATCGATCAAGGTAAAGCCGTCCACGAAATTAAGAAATGTGGTTGTGACTTTAGATGGTAATCTTGTTTGGGAAAAAAGTAGGAAGGTAAAAAGTTTAACGATTCAAAATGTTCCAGCTGGAAGTCACGAATTACGAGTGTCATCTGCTAGTTGGATTTATAAAGATGAAATAAATCATACAGCAAATATTGAGGTAAAAGGCAAAGGTGAAACAAAGACGGAACTAGTTTCCATTCCTCCATATAGTGTAGGTTACTGGGTGTACAATGGTATAGTATATTTGGCTCTAGTGACCGTTTGGTGGTTATAAGATCAGACTTTTTTTAATTTGGTCGATTATGAGAATACTAAAAACTCATAGTATCATTTCGAAACTTGCCGTTTTGGTGGTATTTGTAACTGGTTGTACAGAGAAAGAAATTTCAAAAACACATTTTATAGGTGAGATTTTTGGGGGAGGAATCATTGTCGAAGTAAACAAGAATAGTCAGGGGGAGGAACACGGAATCATAGCTTCACTATCCGATGTAGCAGTAAAGAGCCTTTGGTCTGTAACTGGTCCAAATGGTGCTATTGTTACAAATGCGAATTCTACAACAGATGGTAAAGCAAATTGTCAAGCCATCAAACTTACGTTAGGGTTCGCTGGAACGGCATGTAATGCGTGCTTGGATTTCAAAGATGGTAGTAACAATGACTGGTACTTGCCGTCAACAATTGAGCTTTTTAAACTGTTTCATAATCAGAATATCGTCAATCAGATTTTGGAAAACGATGGCGACATTCGTACTATGCCAATTTCTGCTGAAAGATATTGGACTAGTACAGAATTAGACGGAGGTTCTTCGGCGGCATATACGGTGAATATGTTGAACGGTCAGATATTATATTTTAGTAAATCAGGAGATGCATTAAGAGTACGTGCAATTCGACGGTTTTAGATTGTTCCTGTGTTCTAAACAAGAATAAATGAATACTAAAATCCCACAATCGGTTTGATTGTGGGATTTGTTTTTAAACGCCGTTCATTTTCAGATCTTGCAAAATAATCAATTGCTTTTCGGATGATTTCCTGTTTGGAAACCCCATGAATAAACGATAAGACTCTAATTTGATCTGACTGCAAATTGTTTATACTAAGCTTTAATTGGTTTTTATATTTTAATGCCATGGGTTACTTTTTGGGTGTTTTTTTGGGTGATTTTTACGAAAAAGGGTAGACAGGGTAGGTTTATTTCCAATCGTAGTTAAAAGTTTTTTATTTTTTTTTAAAAAACAGTACTTTTCATATCCCTCCCTCCCGTCTTTTAATGCAGTAGGTTTGAGATGAATTCGATTTGATTTTTTCAAATCCCATTCTAGCTAAAATTTTGCCCAGTTTTGATAGAGAGATACGTATTTTGCTATTTGGACCTAATAT
>CAITQQ010000217.1 GCA_903894575.1 uncultured bacterium | reverse complement strand
CCAACCCAATAATTTTCTTCCTTTGGATGTGATGAATTTGTCGATCCTTCGGATGAAATAGCTCTGCAGTTCGTGCTCATCTTTCAACCCTTCTTTCTTGATCAGGTCCTGACAGAAACGGCTTTCTTTCCATTGTGCTTTCGGACACTCATCACCACCAATATGGATATAGGGACCGGGGAACAAGGCCATCACTTCGGTCAACACATTTTCCAAAAAGGTAAAGGTCTCTTCGCGCGGAAACAGAACATCTTCTGAAACGCCCCACTTGGTGCCCACTTGGTAGATCCTGTCTGCATTGGCGCCCAATTGCGGATAGGCGGCCAGCACTGCCTGTGAGTGTCCGGGCATTTCAATTTCAGGGATTACTGTGATAAACTTCTTGCCTGCATAGGCAACGATGTCTTTTACTTCCTCCTGTGTGTAAAATCCTCCGTATGGTTTGCCATCAAACTTCTTGTCGCTGTAACGACCAACGGTGGACTCTTTTCTGATGGAAGAAATTTTGGTGAGCAATGGATATTTTTTGATCTCGATTCTCCAGCCCTGGTCTTCTGTCAGGTGCCAATGGAAAATATTCATCTTGTACATCGCCATCAGGTCGATATACCTTTTGATATGGTCAACGGGATAATAGTGGCGGCCTACGTCCAGCATCAAACCACGGTAGCTGAAGCGGGGCTCATCCTGGATGCTGCAGTTGGGTATGGTCAATGCAGTTGCTGACAAATCCTTTCCATGGATCTGTACAGGCATCAATTGCATCAGGGTTTGAAGGGCATAGAATGCTCCCTTTCCCGTTTTGGCCTGCACTTCGATTTTTTTGGATGTTACATTCAACGCATAAGCCTCATCACCAAGAGCGCTGTTCATCACAAATACAATGCCAGATGAAGCCTTGCCCGTTTTTACAGGAAGGACGATGCCAGAAGCAGTTTGGCATTGCGACGCAAGCATGTCGGCCACAGCCCTGAAAGACTCATCACCAATGACGATGCCCGTGCCTTTTTTGATCGTGAAACTTCCCTCGGCCGGCGTGAGTTGTTTGGGCACCGGAATAAGGTTGTACGCATTTTGTGCCATCGCAGAAAATGAAAATCCTGCAATCAGAAAGGCCAGTAAGATTCTGTTCATCTAGTTGTTTTAATCGTTTAGGCATTTACAGTTTAACCCTGAATGGAGATGCTGGCAAAGACGCTTTGTTGAAAAGGTTTACGTCCATGCAATTGCTCCAGCCATAGCGCACAGAGACTGGTGCTTCTTTGATTTCATCAGACCAAACGACCACAGTTTTTCCCTTCACCTTTGCCTTTGCTGCAACAAATGCATCTCCACCTGCGCTGATCTCGAATCCTTTCAATGCGTCGTTCTTCTGAAAACCTTTTGCAGCATGGTCAAATCCCAGCACAAGCTTGTTGCCACTGCGTTTCACGGATGTTTGGACAGGACCCATGTACTCGATTTTTTCTCCGTAAGCCAATGCCCTTGCTCCCAGTGAAAGCCTATAGCCAACAGGCTGTTTGTTCACAGGATGGATGTCTTTGCAATCACCGCAATCTGTGGTGACTACCATGGCAGTATTGGGCACGCGTTGATAAGAGATCAGTTGTGATTCCCTGATTTCAGGAGGCATGTCTTTGTAGGGCGCAACCTGCACAAACAAGAATGGGAAATCACCGATTTTCCAGCGGCTTCTCCAATCGTTGATCATGGCAGGGAACAATGTTTGATAGAGTTTGGTTTCGGTTCTGTTGCTTTCGCCCTGGTACCAAATGGCTCCTTTGATTGCGTAAGGAATCAAGGGTGCAATCATCGCATTGTACAATCCGTTGTAGGCTGATTTTCTTTTTTCATCTGCCTTCATCAGTCCCTGCACCAGCGTATCATTGGCCATCATGGCCTCTTTGCTGATCCATTTTTCTGCAGGAGTGCCGCCCCAGGAAGAATGGATGATGCCGATGGGCACATTCAATTTGGCCTGCAGGTCACGGGCAAAAAAATACGCCACAGCAGAAAACTCCACTACTGAAGTTGTATCACAAACCTTCCAATCGGCCTTGATGTCTGATTGCGGATTGCTGTTTGTTTTCAAGGGGATGGTGATCATCCGGATATTGTTGTTGGCTGCATTTTTTTTCTCTTCCAACCAGTTGGTGAGGAGCTGCTGTCCTCTCCTGGGTCCCAGTTGGCGCTCCATGTTGGATTGCCCACTTGCCAGCCAAACTTCTCCAACCATGATATCCTTCAGGGTGATGGTATTGTTGCCCTGGATGGTCATGGTATAAGGACCTCCTGCGGGGATAGGCTCCAAAGCAACTTCCCATTTGCCATTTTGTGCCACCGTGCTGACCGTCTGTCCATTCATGGAAACAGTAACTTTTTCTCCGTCGGCTGCGCTGCCCCAAACCGGTATCTTGATGCCGCGCTGCAATACAGCATGATCATTGAACATGCCGTTGGGTTTTACATCGGCGGTGGCAGAGGAGGCGCAAAGGGATAGCAATAAGGAAATGGCAAGAATCTTGTTCATGATTTTGTTTTGGGGCGATAAATGAATGATAGGACTACAATGCAGCCAACCTGATGTTTTTGAAACTGCATGACATCTCATTTCCCGGATGCAATTGAAAACCCACCGGTCCGGAAGCAGGCATATTGTCTGAAGTGTAGGTCATCACTTCGGTACCATTCAACCAAACGGTATAGGTGCTTCCCACAACCTTTACCTTCATCGTATTCCAATCTTTCAATTTCAAAATATCTTTGACCTTGGCTTCCACAGGATAGCCTTTTTTAGGGATATAGGGCGATGCAGTAAGGTCGCGTTTCAATGAACCGGAAATACCGATCTGGATCTGGTCGTGTTCTGAACGCAAAAATATTCCAGAATCAACGGTACCATCACCCATCAGGAAATCTGCCTGGATGATGAAGTTTTCATACTTGCTTTCCGTCCACAAGATGCTGCCTTTTTTTTCAGCAGTACTCTTCACAAAAAGAATGCCATCGTTCACCGTCCACCATACATTGTTGGCGGGCTCTACCCATCCCTTCAAATTTTTTCCGTTGAATATTTTTTTCAATTTGGGATCCTGTGCCTGCGTTGATACGACAGCCATCAACAATATAAATGATG
>CAITQQ010000216.1 GCA_903894575.1 uncultured bacterium | reverse complement strand
TCCAATACTGGCTGCTCAAACAAGATGCTGTTGAAGGCAAAATCTCCTCGGAAAATCTCATTTCCCGCACTAACCACAACTCCACCGTCTGTATTTTCAATTCCATTGACAGTCTCATGAAATACATCAACCCTTTCCGATTGGGCAATACGATCATAACAATGTTTGTAGAAGTCGATCCCTCGGATCATTTTGTAGGAATAGGCTCCAAGGTCCTTCAAAGAAGAATAACCACTGCCATGAAACCAGGCCTTGCTCCATTTCCGATAAACAATCTCTTCAAACAACCCAGCATCCTTTTCCCAATAACACCAGGTGCGGTCATTGCTGGCTTTCTCCTCTTTTTCAATCAGGAGTATTTTTTTTTGAGCCAAGGATGGCTCCTGCAAGACATGCATGATGAAACTCAACCCTGCACAGCCACCGCCTGTAACGATATAATCGTATTTATCCTTCAGGGGCATATTCCACCTTCTTGCCTTTCATGAGTTGCTTGTCACGCCTCACCTTTTCCCAATATTTCTTGTGGACATAGAGCATGCCAAAGCTCTCGCCCTGGTGCTTGTGAAGGTGCTTGTGGTGCATTTTGTGTGCCCACCGGATGGCACGGATATAGGTATTGTTGCTTCTTGAAAACCACTTGAAGCGCTGGTGAATGATCACATCGTGAACAATAAAATAGGCAAATCCATAGGCCATGATACCAAAGCCGATGGCGTGCAACCACCAAAAACCAGGAGTTTGCATCCCATACATGATGCTCAACATACTGGGGATGGCAAAAATCACAAAAAAGGCATCGTTCTTCTCAAAGAAGCCCGGTTCTACCTGATGATGATCTTTATGGAGGTACCAAAGAAAGCCATGCATCACCCAACGGTGTGTACACCAGGTGATGGCTTCCATCAGTAAAAAAACACCCAGTACAATCAAAAAATACAGAACGGCTATCATGTGTGTAAAGTTAAGGCAATGTATGTTTAGTAACACAGGAACCTTCTTCAATGTTCGCTGTCAGCTAAAAAGGTATATGATAAACAAAATGAATGGTGATGACATCCGTCATCCAAACTGGGTGGTGGGAATGCTTTATTTGCATAAATATTCCATGCCATGGGCACCGCATTGTTTTATAAGGAATTGGGGAAATTATTGTACGCGATTGCCATTGCAGACGAAACAGTAACCGAACAGGAAAAGGCAGCGGTGAGCAAACTGATCAGTGAGAGGCTGTTGCACAAGGAAAGGGATGAAGACCGCTTTGGGTCGAATGAAGCATGGATCACACAGTTCTCTTTTGATACGGCTGAAGACATTTATGCCACTGCTGAAGAAGCGTTTCAGGAATTTCTGGACTTTGCAAAAGCGTATAAAAATGAACTGACCGACCAGGACCTGGATGTATGCATCAGCCTTTCGGAACACATGGCAGATGCCTACCACCATGTCAACGAAAAGGAACATGCCATGCTCAAAGAATTGCGTGAATTCCTGAAAACAATCAACGGACCAAAACTTATTTTTTAACACCCCCTCAAATCATACCAGCATGAAAAAAATTCTCCTTGTTTTTGACGGAAACCATTTTTCTGAAGGCGCTTTCCGCATGGCCTCTTTTCTCAACGAATTTGAGCCCATCCTTGCCACGGGTGTATTTCTGCAACCCATTGACTACCGCGATATCATCGGTTACAGCGGAATGGGTACAGCCACTCCCATCACCGTTGCCCCTCCCCAATCGGATGAAGGCCTGATCAACCGCAACATGCGGTACTTTGAACAAAAATGCCAACATGCCGGGCTTGAATACAGAAGCCACCGCGATACAGACCTGTTTGCACTGCAGGAACTGCAAACTGAAACACGGTTCGCAGACCTCATGATCCTGAGCAGCGAAATATTCTATGAAAATGTGGGTAAAGAACAGCCCAATGACTACCTCAGGAAAGTACTTCGCCAGACAGAATGCCCTGTCCTGCTGGTGCCCGAAAAATATGCACTGCCCAGCAGGATCATGCTGGCATATGACGGAAAAGCTGATTCCGTCTTTGCGATCAAGCAGTTCACCTATCTTTTCCCCCAATTGTTTCATTGGGAAACCAAACTGGTTTCCCTGGAAGAGGAAAAAGAACCCCTCCCGCACCAGGAGTTGATTGAAGAGCTGGCAGCCAAGCATTTCTCCAACCTGACCCTTGAAGCGGTTACACACGAAACGGCCGAAACTTTCGCCAGTTGGGCGGCTGAACAAACAGAATACATGCTGGTGACAGGAGCCTATGGAAGAAGTGAACTATCCAATCTTTTCAAAAAAAGCTTCCTTTCCGATGTGATAGGACAGCACAAGATACCCGTGTTTGTTGCACACAAGTAGTCGCCAAAACTGCTACCTTTGCCCATCTTAAATCAAGCATATGGCAAAAGGTCCTGTTTCAGCGTTCATTCAACACCATTATCGTCATTTCAATGCAGCTGCCCTTGTGGATGCTGCCAAAGGCTACGAACAACACCTGCTCGAAGGGGGTAAAATGATGATCACCCTGGCAGGCGCCATGAGTACTGCGGAAATGGGTGTTTCCCTGGCAGAAATGATCAGGCAGGGCAAGGTTGATATCATTTCCTGTACAGGAGCCAACCTGGAGGAGGACATCATGAACCTGGTTGCACACAGCCACTACAAGCGTGTTCCCAACTACCGCGACCTCACTCCTCAACAGGAATGGGAATTGCTGGAGCAAGGATTGAACAGGGTAACCGACACCTGCATTCCTGAAGAGGAAGCTTTCAGAAGGATACAACACCATATCGTGAAGTTGTGGAAAGATGCTGACGCCAAGGGTGAAAGATATTTCCCGCATGAGTTCATGTATGAACTGCTGAACAGCGGTGTGATGAAGGCCGATTATGAAATCGATACCAAAGACAGCTGGATGATTGCCGCTGCTGAACGCAACCTCCCCATCATTGTGGGTGGCTGGGAAGACAGCACCATGGGCAATATCTTCGCTTCCTATATCATCAAGAATGAAATGAAGGCCACGACCATGAAAAGTGGTATCGAATACATGGTTTGGCTGGCCGATTGGTACCGCCATAACAGTGGAGGAAAAGGCGTAGGCTTTTTCCAGATTGGCGGTGGTATTGCAGGCGATTTCCCTATTTGTGTTGTTCCGATGATGTACCAGGACCTGGAATGGCATGATGTTCCTTTCTGGAGCTATTTCTGCCAGATCAGTGACTCCACCACTTCTTATGGATCTTACTCAGGTGCAGTACCGAATGAGAAGATTACCTGGGGAAAGCTGGACATCAATACACCGAAATACATTGTAGAGAGTGATGCGACCATCGTTGCACCGCTTATTTTTGCATATATCCTTGGATGGTAAATGGAAGAACAGGCCAAACAATCGGTACTCACTTTTTATTGCGACCGCATCCAACAAAATGGATGGGAAGAGATCATTCTGCGCGATGAAGCAACCGGGTTCAAGGCCACCATCATTCCTTCCGCAGGTGCCATCCTGAACAAGTTGGAAGTTCCGCACAACGGGAAAATCATCAACATCATTGAAGGATTCAAGGATGCGGATGATTGGAAAGCCAATTTCACACCTGCATTTTCCGGTGCAAAACTTTCTCCTTTTGTTTGTCGACTCAACAACTCCACGTACACTTGGGAAGGACAACAATACACCACAGGCAAATTCTTCATGAACGGACATGCCATCCATGGTTTGCTCTATGATGTTCAGCATGAAATTGCCATCGCAGAAGCATCGGCCTTTATGTGCGAATGCAAATTCCTCTACCGTTACAAAGGCACTGATCCTGGCTATCCTTTTGCTTTTGACATGAACATCCGCTACAG
>CAITQQ010000215.1 GCA_903894575.1 uncultured bacterium | reverse complement strand
GAACGATATCCGCGTTGAAGAAAATGGCTCGAACCAGCCGATCCCATAATTGTTCATCGCGTCAAGCAAAAGATGGCAGGCAATTTCAATCAGAAAAAACCAGAACCATTTTCTCAAACTGATGGGTTCAGCCTTGTGCCACCTGGCGGCAACCAGGGCCATGAAGAAACTACTGATGATGGCAAACAGGAAGGAATGGGTGATCCCCCTGTGCGCCAGCAACTCAGTAGAAACAGGCATCCACATGCCTGCAATAAAATCGATATCAGGAACACTGTTGGCCAAGGCTCCCCACAACATGGCCTTTCGCCCTGCATTCTTGTCAAGGATGATTTCTCCTATGCAGGCACCAAGGACAATATGCGTAAGTGAATCCATTCAATGAAAATAAATCAAAATTATTCATGTCGGCCAATCACTGAACGATGATTTTCCTTGTCATCATCTCACCCCCCTCTCCCATCAATTTCAACACATAAACTCCGGTTTTCAATCCATGTATTTTCAATGGGCCTGCGGTATGATCCATACTGCTCACCAGCATGCCCTGCTGATCCAACAGCAAAAGCTTCTGCTTACCCTGAATACCTGTTTGTATGGAAATGAATCCGCTGCTCGGATTGGGATAAACCTGTAATGCTGCGCTACCCATTCCAGCCTTGATGGTTTTAATGTCACTGTAGGATGATTTTCCATCCATGTCGATCTGCTTGAGGCGATAATAAACAACGGCTCCATTGACTGGGGTTTTATCTTCAAATGAATACCGGATCTCCGCCTGGCTATTTCCGTTTTTCGCTTTTGAATCCACAAAACCAATTGTTGTAAACCCATTTGCATGGCCCACCGACTGCTGCACTTCAAAACCCTTGTTATTGGACTCTGAAAGACTTGACCAATGAAGCAGGTTTCCATTCTCCCTTGGTTTTACATCAAAAGATCCAAGGGTCACCGGCAAGGCAATAAGCTGTTCAGCGATCAGTATGTCTTGTGTTTTAAAGCAAGAATTTGGGCTGACCAAAACCAGGAAAAAGGGCCTTAGTTTGCGATAACCCTGGGCATTGGTATAAAACATGTCGGGAACAATTGCAGTATTGAGGTAAATGGTATTGGATGTTTCAAGTGTTTTGGACATTCCTGAAACAACTACCGGATCTGTGGCATCAAGCACGCCATTGGGGAGGTTGTCTAATCCTCCTTTGTCATAGTACATGTAAAATACAGGATTCGCCAAGGCAACTGTTATCAGGGTGTTTAAAACAGTATACTTTACATAAAGCTTTGTTGGACTCCCAGCGGCATCGTAATCAAAGGTCGGACTCCCATTAGGGATTCGATTGTTGGTCACCACATAAAAATCAGCTGCTTGTTTTGCGAATGTATTTGATATTTTGTAAGCTGCTTCCCAATAATCAAACTGGGGTGTTGATGAGCCCGAATTCAACGTTCCCTTTGTTTCTGATGAGGTTTTTACCCAAGGGTAATCTGCCGAGCAGCCACCGAGAGAATAAATAAATGAAAAAGAACTGCCAGCACCCGCACTTTGGTTGGGTGTATTCAGGTTGGTCAACTGTATATTATTGAATGCCACAGTAAAACCATCCAGGTTAATACCTAAGGGAGCAGAGAACGACGTCCATGTATTGATGGCAGATTGTGCTTTGAGATAAGGAGTTGCCCCACCGGAAACCCCTGTAACCAATACATCCACCACTTTGTTATACTTCACCAAAAAAATGAAATTTTCGCCTGAAGATTGGAATATTTGATTTGATTCTGCCACCGTGAGTACCTGTGGCACCCCTGCCCAACTGATTTTTTTTACCTGCGATGTATTGATCCAGTTGACATTGCCATTGTTCTCAACAACAAAATAATTGTTGGCATTGGCAGTACCGGAAAAGCTCATCAGATAGAATCCGGAATCTGTTGTGTTCAGTTTATACCGTATGGCCAGGGTGTAATTTGAAAGGGGCGCACCCGAAGAAAACAGCTCAATCCACTGTTTGTTTTGTCCATTGTTGGCCGGAAACATTTCATTGAGACGAACCTGAGAAGAAACAGAAAGGGTAAAAGTCATTGCCAGAAAAAATACTACAACCTTATTCATGCATTTTATTTTGAATGAGAAATGAGGTTGATCAGAGGATTGGGATTGGTTGCGGTAAACATATCCTCTTTTATATCACTGGCCTATGACATGGAACTGATTATCTGTTGTTTATGTTTTATGGTATTTAATGATGGTGCTGCATAAAAAAACTCCTCCCGATGGGGAGGAGTTTTGTATGAAGATGTCATAACCCGAGATCCTGAAGATTCCATTCTTCTTCTTGAAAATGGTTTTTTCGAAAGAGGAATTCAACAAAGCAATGTTCTGGTTTACACTGGAGGAAAGACCGCGGTTGATGAT
>CAITQQ010000214.1 GCA_903894575.1 uncultured bacterium | reverse complement strand
GGGATGGATTCATTGTGATGAATAATGTACCCGGAAACGGTTTCTGATAGGTTCATCTCCAGCCCAAGGTGGTATTTTTCATTGAGGGGTTCAATTTCAAGCCTTCCGGAGAACTCATATTCATCCTCACCCACCTCTCGTTCTGTGAGTTCCTCAAAATCATATTCGTCTTTGATTTCACCAAACAATTCTTCCAGCAGGTCTTCCATGGTGATGATGCCTGAAGTTCCTCCAAATTCGTCCACCACCCAGGCCATGCTTTTCCGTTCCTTGATGAGCAGGTTCATGAGGTCGGTAGCCGTCATGCTTTCTGGCACAGCAGGAATGGGAAGCATAATGGATTGAATATTCTCAGGAATTTTGAACAATGAGATCTGGTGCACATACCCAACAATATTGTCGATGTTTTTTTCATAGACCACCAGCTTACTGAGGTTGGTGTCGATGAACCTGCTTTTCAATTTCTCAATGGATTCATGCACACTGATGGCCTCTATTTCTTTTCTTGGTACAAGGCATTGGCGGATCTTTACGTATGGTAAAGTGAGTGCTGCTTCGAACAATTCCTTGTTCATTTCCTGGCTTTCAAATTCCTTCTCATCCCTTTGCTGGATGAAGTTTTCCAGCTCCAAGCGCGTAAAATTATTCTTGTTTTTCCTGATGTGTACATTCACCAGGTTCTTCAGGATCCATTCAGAGAGGGATACAAAATAGTTGGCGATGGGGTAGAAGATGTTGTAGAAGAAACGCAGCAGGGGGGCAAGAAAAAACATCAATGTATCTGCCTTTGACCTGAAAATCGCACGGCAAAAAAAGAAGTAAATCATGAAGGCTCCCGTAGACACCACCAGGTCAAAAAGGATCCTGATGTAGAGAAAATAGGGCACAAAATCCTGAGACAGATAGCTCTCTGTTGTCTTCCAAAGTGGGGTCAGGAATTCATCTACCAAGAGTCCATAGATGACAAGGGTGATGATGATGCCCACGATCATGGCACTGATGAACTTGGCAGGCTCATCAAGATAGGCGGAAAGGGTATGAGCGCTTTTGGAACGTTGTTTTTTGCGCAATTCTATTGACAACCTGTTCAGCGACACGAAACCAACTTCTACACCGGCAAAAAAACCTGCCAGTAAGAAAGCAATCAAGATGCCAGACAATAAAAGAGTTCCCATAATGTTGATTTAGGAATGCGCATTCCTGGTTGTTAGCCAAGAAATTTGGTGATGATCTCCTTCACCTCGTTGGTAGCCCTCTCAAGGTCATCGTTCATGATCACCTTGTCAAAGCTATTCCTGTATTCCATTTCTTCTTTGGCTTTGCTGATTCTTGTATGGATGTGTTCTGCAGATTCCGTCCCCCTGCTTGTCAGTCTTTGTTCCAGGATCTCGATGGATGGTGGTTCAATAAAGACGGTCAAAACCTGTTCGCCAAACATCTTTTTTACATTCAAAGCGCCTTTTACATCAATGTCCAATAAAGGTGTTTTGCCTTCACTCCAGATCCTCTTCATTTCATCAACGGTAGTACCATAGTACATCCCAGGGTAAACCATCTGCCATTCAACAAACTGTTCCCTGTCGATTTTTTCCTTAAATAGCTCCTCTGAAATGAAAATATAGTCAACCCCATCGGTCTCACCACCACGGATTTTTCTGGTGGTCGCAGAGACGCTGAAAGAGAGCTGGTTGGCCATGCCCGCAAGCAGTCTGGTCTTGATGGTTGTTTTGCCTGCGCCTGATGGTGCAGTCAGGATGATGATCTTGTGCTGTTCTGTTTCACGCATGGTGTCTGGATCTTCAAAAGCTTTCATGAAAGTCAATATGACTTTGGGCCCTTACTTGAAACGCTTTTTCCCGAATTTCTGAGGGGGCCTGTTTTTCCCACCGCCAACAGCATTGCCGCCACCATTCGGGCGATTGCGTTGTTGGAATCCACCACCTTTGCCGCGTTTTTGGAAACGGTCATCCTGCTCTCTGTAAGCCCTTACAAATGGTGTGCTGGTGAATTCAAGCTGTCCTTTTGTGATGGAATTCAGCTCACTCCTGATGCTTTCATCAGGGATCAGTTCTTTGTGCCATGTATTGTAGGCAAGTTTCATGTAGTAGGCAATGATATGGGAGAAACCAGAGCGTTTTTCCTCATTTTCCTCAGCCATGGCCTTGGCAATCACCAGTTCAAGGTGTTTTCCAAGGTGATAGTATTTAGGATGCCTTTTGGGATATGGCAAGGGTGCAGGCTTGGCCATCAGCGACTCCCGTGTAGGAATCGGATAGGGACTTTCCACTTCCAGTTTGAAATCTGAAATCAAATAAAGATGGTCCCAGAGCTTGTGCCTGTAATCCTCGATATTCTTGAGTTGTGGGTTGATGAAACCCATCAATTCTATGACTGCCTGTGCATTTCTTAGTCTTCTTTCCTTGTCTTCGATCGAAAGGATATGCCCCACCATCTGCTGCACATGCCTACCGTACTCCCTCATCACAAGGTGACTTCGATTGGTATTGTATTCCATTATTGTCTTTTGAGAGCAACAAAAATAAGGTTTATAGGGCGATTTTGAGAATATTTTGACATGGGGGCTACCATTTCATAATTTGCGGGCATGTGTTTTCATAACGGCATCGACGTAAATCGGGCAGAACATATCAAGCTCAAAAACAAGGCCAAAAAAATCAAGGAGCTTCAATTGAACCTTGATCAGCCCCATGCCAGTGGGTTTGACTATCCTTTCTGGCCTGTGCTCAAACCGATTGAGGGTGGAAATGATTTTGTGCCTGTGATGATGCATTGGGAGTTTATCCCCTCCTATATCCGTTCTGTTGAATCTTTGCTTCATTTCAGGAAAGGAGGATTAAACATTAAAACAGGCAGAAAGGATATTCCGCACAATACCCTCAATGCCATCGGGGAAGAGGTCTTGAACAAACCCACTTACAAGGAAGCTGCGCTGAAGCGAAGATGCCTTGTGCTTTCATCAGGTTTCTATGAATGGAGGCATTTTACACCCCTTGGAGGGAAGGATACTGCCTATCCTTATTATGTTTCAGTCAAAGGGCAGGAGTATTTTTTCATGGCAGGCATTTACAATCCCTGGGTTGACCAGGAGTCTGGCGAGGTGGTCGACAGTTTTTCCATCCTGACGACTGCGGCCAATTCACTGATGGAAAAAATCCATAACAAAAAGAAGAGAATGCCTGTCATTCTCCCAGAAGACCAAGCAGAACAGTGGATCAAGGATGATCTTTCTGTTGAACAGATAGCAGCATTGGCAAGGTTTCAATTGCCAGCCGAACAAATGGAATACCATAGCATCCGAAAAGACTTTAGACAGCTCGAAGAACCAAGAGAAGCATTTTTGTATGAAGAGCTCCCTCCAATAATTTAAATCCCCTGTCCCTGGCTGTTCCCTCGTCCCTTGTCCCTCGTCCCTGGCTGTTCCCTCATCCCTAAACCCTCACATACACCTTCTTCTTATCCATCACATACCCCACCAACCAGCAAACCATCATCAGCGCAATGGAATATAACAAAGCGCCCATGGATCCAGGTGCGATCTGTTGAAAGAAATCCTTGCTGATGACAGCAGTCAGGCTTCTTCCGTCTGCGTCCCTGATCAGGTTGAATGTTTTGGGAATAAAGCTGGACAGGACATAGATGAAGAGTGGATTCTTTCCGAATACTTCAAAGAAATAATTGCCCGTTCTGAAGCTGGTCTTTGCATTCAGGTAGACCAGTGAG
>CAITQQ010000213.1 GCA_903894575.1 uncultured bacterium | reverse complement strand
TTTTATACCTGGGCCTTGGATGGAT
The DNA here is from genome assembly GCA_903894575.1 of uncultured bacterium. Lineage (GTDB taxonomy): Bacteria > Bacteroidota > Bacteroidia > Chitinophagales > Chitinophagaceae > Pollutibacter. The sequence goes on along the minus strand of CAITQQ010000213.1, from coordinate 8,233 downwards.
TCAATCAGTGCATTCCTGAAGGAGTTGTTGACCACTGTGGTTATTGCTATTGCGAGAAATGCAACCATCGCCGCATAGCGCAAGGCAGGCCTGAGCCAATTGATTGCCCGGGATGGATGATTGTTTTCAATAGAAGAAAGTTTTGTTGAAATCGCTTCCCAGCTTTCATTGGGTGGAACTGCTGAATGATGGTACAAGGAATCTCCATCCTGTTGGAGTGTTTTTTCAATTTCATTCCATGCACTTGGTGGCGGAGCTGCCTGGTATTCAGCGAGTGTATTCTTCCATTCCATGGGTCATGCTTTGTCTTGATTTCTATTGCCAATTTTCTCCTGTAGCCGGGCTTTTGCTCTAGCGTATTGTGACTTGCTTGTTCCTTCGCTGATGTTCATCATGGTTGCAATCTCTTTGTGTGAATAGCCTTCAACTGCGAAAAGATTGAACACTGTCCTGTATCCATTCGGGAGTTCACTGATCAGCTTGATAATATCTTCAGCCGCCAATTCATCCAAAGCAGAAACTTCCTGGTTGGGAATATTCTCTTCCTGGTTTTCACTGATGGCATACAGTTGGTTTTTTCTCCTGTAATGCTCAATGGCCGTGTTCACAAATATTCTTCTCATCCAACCCTCAAATGATCCTGTCGCAAGGTATTTGCTGAGATTGACAAAAACCTTGACAAATCCGTCCTGCAAAATATCTTTTGCATCCTCACCATTGGCGGCATACCTCAGACAAATCCCATACATTTTCGGTGCGTATTTGTCATACAGTTTTTTTTGCATGACGGGGTTGCCCAGTAAACAGCCTTCTATCAAGTCGTGATCGTTGGGCAAATGGTTGCTTGGCATCATATTTTATTTATTTTCTATGGCACCCAGGAATGCAGTCATTTTTTCTATTGCTTTTTTCCGGTGGCTGATGACAGATTTAACTTCAATGCCCAGTTCTGCAAACGTTTTATCGTATTGGGCAGGCATGAAAACAGGGTCATAGCCAAAGCCGGTTGATCCGGAGGCGCTGTTGGTAATGCTGCCCTCACAAGTCCCCTCGAATATATATTCCTGGCCATTCAGGATAAGTGAAATCACCGTTCTGAATCGGGCTGCCCTGTGCTCAATTCCTTTCATTTCAGCAAGCAGTTTCTGCAGGTTCTCATCAGCGTTTGCCTGCTCACCAGCGTATCGTGCAGACCTTACACCAGGCGCGCCACCCAATGCATCAACTTCCAATCCGGTATCTTCCGAAAAACAATCCATGCCGGTAAGCCGATGGATCACCATTGATTTTTCACTGGCATTTTCAGCGAGGGTTTCATGGGGTTCGGGAATATCTATCTCTATACCTGCTTCTTTTAGGGTGATGATATCGAACTGTCCGCCCAATACCGCCCTGATTTCTTCGGCTTTGTGTTTGTTGTTCGAGGCAAAAATGATTTTTCTCATGAAGGGTAAAGTTGTTTGAGGCATTGCCAGAGTTGCATTTTTAATGCCTTGTCTACTTCAATGGCCTCCAATGTTGGTGCAGCAAGGTAACGTACTTGCTGGAAGGATTGAACCTGAAAATGAGGGAAATTGATGGGGAGTCCAATCGCTGCGGGGTCGATGCCAAAAAGAATCAATTGCTTTTGTTTGAACTGGCCATAAGTAGATTGGTAGTCCGAAAAATCAGCTTGTTTGTTGGTGATGATGGTATAGTCCTTCTTTTCCAGCTTGCAGGCTTTCATGATATTGTGCAGGAAGTCCAGCTGTTGGGAGAGAAGCGCTTTACCTTCTGCCTGGGAAAAAACAACGGTGTCAACGGGGCCTGAAGCCAAATTTTCAGTCGTTGGCGTTTCTGGCTTGTTTGATGCTGTATCAGGATTTTTCAGGTCCACGAGGCAGTTCTTGAAGAGGCCAGAAAGAACGGCAATCGGCAATTGAATGGTTTCTTGTTGGTCCATATTTACGCTTTCCTTTGTACTTGCAGATTGATTTAGTTACTTTGTAAAAATTTAGGGTATGCAGACAATGGGAGACATAAAGGTAACAAAAGCCACGACATCTAAAAGGTCATCCGTGGATTTCAAGAACCTGTCATTTGGCAAACATTTCACAGACCATATGCTGGTCGCAGAATACAAGGATGGCAGCTGGCAATCTCCAGAAATTGTTCCCTATGGGCCTATCAGTTTTGATCCGTCTATGGCAACGATTCACTACGGACAATCCATTTTTGAGGGCATCAAGGCCTATCGTCTGAAATCTGGAGTGGAAGCCATTTTCAGGCCATATGATAATTTCAAAAGGTTCAATAAATCAGCTGCCCGCATGGAGATGCCAGCAGTTCCTGAAGAGATTTTCATTGGTGGAATGAAACAGTTGCTCCAAGTCGATGCTGATTGGATTCCGGAAGAATACGATCACTCGCTTTACATCAGGCCCTTCATGTTTGCAACAGATGAGGTCATCGGGGTTAGTCCTTCAACGACATACAAGTTCATGATTATTTTGAGTCCTGTAGGTCCTTACTATGCTGCACCGATGAAAATATATGTAGAGGAATTTTATGTTAGGGCTGTACCTGGAGGTGTGGGCTATGCCAAAACATCTGGTAACTATGCTGCCTCATTGCATCCAGCTGCTGTTGCCAAAAGCCGTGGATATGATCAAATCCTCTGGACAGATGCACACGAGCATAAATACGTGCAGGAGTGCGGCACCATGAATGTCTTTTTTGTTATCGGTGACAAGTTCATTACCCCCGGTCTGGAATCGGGTACCATCCTTGAAGGGGTAACGAGGGATAGTGTAATTGCAGTAGCCCAAGATATGGGCAAGGTTGTTGAGGAAAGGGAGATTTCGGTGGATGAGCTGGTCGATGCCTACAAGGCCGGCCTGCTTACTGAAGCATTTGGTGCGGGTACCGCTGCAACCATTGCTAAAATCGCTGAATTGCGCTACAGGGATTTTGTGATGGAGTTTGATCCGTCAAAAATGCCTTTGGCTGATGAAATCAAGTCAATTTTGACAGCAATTCGCGACGGAATTGCTCCAGATCCAAGAGGTTGGATGCTTTCAATCCAAGGATAGTCGCGGTTTATATAAAAATTTGGGATTGGCGTTTGGTTTTTGAAAATTAATTCATACTTTTGCCGTCCCGTTAAAAAAAGGGTAGAATGCCTACAATTCAACAGCTCGTAAGAAAAGGAAGAGAGATCATCAAGGCCAAGAGCAAGTCTAGGGCCCTGGATGCTTGTCCGCAGCGCCGCGGAGTATGTACACGTGTATATACCACCACTCCAAAGAAACCAAACTCAGCATTGAGGAAGGTTGCGAAAGTTCGTTTGACCAATAAAATCGAGGTTATCGCATACATCCCAGGTGAAGGACATAACCTTCAGGAACACTCCATCGTTCTGATCAGGGGTGGTCGTGTGAAGGATCTTCCGGGTGTACGTTACCACATCGTAAGGGGTAGCTTGGATACTGCCGGTGTAAAAGACCGCAAGAAGAGCCGTTCCAAGTATGGTACCAAGCGCGTAAAAGTTAAAAAATAATAACAAAACATCGAAATCTATATAGATGAGGAAGTCAAGAGCCAAAAAATTACCCCTTGCGCCAGACCCTAAGTTCAATGACACGTTGGTAACGCGTTTTATCAACAACGTCATGTGGCAGGGAAAGAAAGATGCTTCATTGATCATTTTCTATGATGCAATTGACAAGGTTGCCAAAATGACCGGAGAAGACGGATACGAGGTATGGAGAAAAGCATTGAGCAATGTTACTCCTGCTGTAGAAGTAAGAAGCCGCCGTATTGGTGGTGCTACTTTCCAGATTCCTTCTGAAGTACGTGCTGACAGGAAAATCTCCCTCAGCATCAAATGGATGGTTCGTTTTGCAAGAGAGCGCAACGGTCGCAGCATGGCTGATAAGCTTGCCAATGAAATCGTTGCAGCAAGCAAGGGTGAAGGTGGAGCTTTCAAAAAGAAAGAGGACACACACCGTATGGCTGAGGCAAACAAGGCCTTCGCACACTTCCGTGTATAATCTGAACATCATTTCAATACAAAGGGCTGCCAGTTGGCGGCCCTTTTTTATTTCGGTTTATGCACTGCATTTCCTAACTTTGCACCCGCAAAAGCAGGTTTCCTTTATTGGAAGCAATCGATTGCCCAAAAACAAAACTTTTTAAACAATAAGTACAGTCATGGCAGACTTAAAATTTCAACGGAACTTCGGAATTGCTGCGCACATTGATGCCGGTAAAACCACTACTACAGAGCGTATCCTGCGCTACACAGGAATGATCCATAAGATTGGTGAGGTGCACGATGGTGCTGCTACCACTGACTGGATGGAGCAAGAAAAAGAGCGTGGTATCACCATTACTTCTGCAGCCGTAAGCTGTCAGTGGAACTTCCCAACTGTTTTGGGAAAGGCAACGCCTGATACTCAAAAGTATTATTTCAACATTATCGATACTCCAGGCCACGTGGACTTTACCGTAGAGGTAGAACGTTCTATGCGCGTATTGGATGGTTTGATTGCCCTGTTTTCTGCAGTGGATGGCGTTGAGCCCCAGTCTGAAACAGTATGGCGCCAGGCCAACCGTTACAAGGTTCCCCGTATCGGTTTTGTCAACAAAATGGACCGCAGCGGTGCAGACTTCCTCATGGTGGTTCGCCAGGTGAAAGAAATGCTGGGCGCTAAAGCAGTGCCTTTGCAGCTTCCGATCGGTGCTGAAGACAATTTTACCGGTGTGGTAGACTTGATCAAGATGAAGGGTATCATTTGGCACATGGAAACAGAAGGGATGACCTTTGATGAGATTCCAGTTCCAGCTGACATGGTGGAAGAAGCCAACGAATGGAGGCAGAACCTCATCGAAGCGGTTGCTGAATATGATGATAAATTATTGGAGAAATTCTTTGACGATCCAACCACCATCTCTGAAGATGAGGTGCACGAAGCCATCCGCAAGGCGGCCATCGACCTCAGCATCGTTCCAATGATGTGTGGATCATCTTTCAAGAACAAGGGTGTACAAACCGCACTGGATGCAGTTTGTCGCTACCTCCCTTCACCTGTAGACATTGATGCTGTTGAAGGTATCAATCCTGACAGTGGAGAAACCGTAAGCCGCAAGCCTGAGGCTTCTGAGCCTTTTGCAGCCCTTGCGTTTAAGATCATGACCGATCCATTTGTGGGAAGGCTTGCCTTCTTCAGGGTTTATTCTGGTCATCTTGATGCTGGTTCTTATGTTCTGAACGTGAGAAGCGGTAAGAAAGAGAGGATCAGCCGTATCATGAAAATGTTTGCCAACAAACAAAATCCGATCGACTTTATTGAAGCTGGAGATATTGGTGCAGCCGTAGGTTTCAAAGAAATCAAAACAGGTGATACCCTTTGTGATGAAGATCATCCAATTGTATTGGAGAACATGTTCATCCCAGAGCCAGTTATCTCTGTAGCTGTTGAACCTAAGGCACAGGCGGACGTTGATAAAATGGGTATGGCCATTGCCAAGCTCGTTGAAGAAGATCCAACTTTGCGCGTTAGAACAGATGAGGAAACAGGTCAAACCATCCTCAGTGGAATGGGTGAACTGCACCTCGAGATCATTGTTGACCGTATGCGCAGGGAATTCAAAGTAGAAGTGAACCAGGGTGCTCCTCAGGTTGCTTACAAAGAAGCATTCCACGCTACTGTTCAGCACCGTGAGACCTTGAAGAAGCAAACGGGTGGTCGTGGTAAGTTCGCCGATATCGTATTCGAATTCGGACCTGCAGATGCAGAATGGCTTACCGAGAATCCTGGAAAATCAATGCAATTTGTCAATGATATCTTCGGAGGATCCATTCCAAGAGAATTTATACCTGCCATCCAGAAAGGATTCGAGCAATCCATGTCCACTGGTGTATTGGCCAACTACCCTGTAGAGAGCATGAAAGTCAGGATATTCGACGGAAGCTTCCACCAGGTTGACTCCGATTCAATGTCTTTCGAACTTTGTGCCAAGGGTGGTTTCCGTGAGGCCGCACGCAAAGCCAAGCCGGTTTTGCTTGAGCCGATCATGAAAATCGAGGTAATCACCCCAGAACAATACATGGGAGACGTTACAGGAGATTTGAACAGGAGAAGGGGTATGCTTGAAGGAATGGACAGCAGGGCAGGAGCCCAGGTCATCAAGGCCAAGGTTCCGTTGAGCGAGATGTTTGGGTATGTTACCCAGCTGCGTTCGCTTTCCTCAGGTCGTGCTTCCTCAACCATGGAGTTCTCTCACTATAATCCAGCCCCCAACAATATCGCTGAAGAAGTGATCGCAAGGGTAAAAGGCAAGGCCAAAGAGTAATTACAATTACTTGTTAATCAATAAATTAGGCCCCATCATTGTATGGGGCCTAATTATTTTTGAAAATAGGTAGATTTCTGCGGAAAAATCAGCCATTTTGTTTTGTAAGTTTAAAACAAATCCATACTTTTGCATCCCATTTAAAAAATGGTCATTTAACTATGTCACAGCGAATCAGAATAAAATTACAGTCATACGACCATAATCTGGTTGACAAGTCAGCGGAGAAGATTGTGAAAACCGTACGCAGCACTGGAGCAGTAATTACTGGTCCAATTCCCTTGCCTACACAAAAAAGGATTTTCACTGTGTTGAAATCACCACACGTTAACAAGAAAGCGCGTGAGCAGTTCCAACTCTGCACACACAAGCGTTTGCTTGATATTTACACTTCATCTTCACGTACAGTGGATGCATTGAGCAAGCTCGATCTTCCAAGTGGTGTAGATGTAGAAATCAAGGCCTGATGAGGTCAGGTGCTCCTTAAAGCGGCACCGCAGTTCTTTATTATTCATCTCCCAATTGATTGCCGTTGGCATGAGAAAAAGGAGCGCTGAAAATCAATTTTGTCTCTCTAAAGAGAGTTGAAATATAAACAGGCCCTTCGAGGTTTGTTTACTGTCGGTACTTCCCTCCTGAAGATTTGGGAAAAAGGAAAAGGTCGATGGCAAACTGGGATTGAAGCGAGGTATCCCCTCACTGTCCATTTAACCGAAAAGGGTATAAACAAAGTACAATGAAAGGAATTATCGGAAAAAAAATCGGGATGACCAGCATCTTCGGTCCCGACGGGAAGCAGATCTCCTGCACCGTCATCGAAGCTGGTCCATGTGTTGTGACACAGGTCAAGTCAAAGGAAAGCGACGGTTATACCGCCCTCCAGCTCTCTTATGGTGAAAAATCCGAAAAAAGAGCTATCGCTTCAGAAAAAGGCCATTTTGCTAAGGCCTCTTCCACTCCAAAAAGTTTTGTAAAAGAATTCAGGGATTACAGTCTTGAAAAAGCACTGGGTGAATCCATCACATGTGAAATTTTCGCTGAAGGCGAGAAAGTTGATGTGGTTGGTACTACCAAGGGTAAAGGTTTTCAGGGTGTTGTAAAGCGCCATGGTTTTAGTGGTGTTGGTCAACAATCCCATGGTCAGCATGACCGTCAACGTGCTCCGGGTTCTATCGGTAACTCTTCCGATGCATCCAGGGTATTCAAGGGAATGCGCATGGCCGGCCGCATGGGTGGCGATCGTGTTAAGGTTAAGGGCCTGAAGGTCGTAAAGATCTTTGCTGAAAAGAATTATGTTCTTATCAGCGGTTCTATTCCAGGACACAACGGCTCCATCGTTTATATTCAGAACTAATTCAACGCAGCGATCATGCAAGTAGACGTATTATCAATATCAGGAAGCAAGACCGGCAGGACAGTGGATCTGCCGGAAGATATATTTGGTGCAGAACCAAACAACCATGTGATTTATCTTGCCGTTAAGCAGTATTTGGCTGCCCAGCGCCAGGGTACACACAAGGTTAAGACCCGTGCCGAAGTGCAAGGTGCCAGCCGCAAGCTGCACAAGCAAAAAGGTACAGGTGGTGCCCGTAAAGGTAATATCCGCAACCCTTTGTACAAGGGTGGTGGTACCATCTTCGGACCAAAACCCCACAGCTATGACATCAAACTTAACCGCAGGGTTAAGGATTTGGCTAAAATCAGTGCACTCAGCCACAAAAGCAAAGCCAACGCTATCCTTGTTGTTGAAGACCTCCAGTTGGATGCTCCGAAGACAAGTGCATTTGCAAGCATGCTGAAAGGCCTGAATGTAAACAACAAGAAATCATTGTATGTAATGCCTGATCTGATTGAAAATGTATTTGTAAGTGCAAGGAATATTCCTTCTGTCCTTACT
>CAITQQ010000212.1 GCA_903894575.1 uncultured bacterium | reverse complement strand
CAGTGCCTCGTAGTTCAATGTTCGCCCGTCCACCCGGGGAGGAGTACCCGTTTTCATTCTACCTGCTTCAAATCCCAGACTAACTAACTGTTCAGTAATTCCTTTTGCAGCTGATTCACCAGAACGGCCGCCACCAATCTGTTTTTCCCCTATGTGTATAATTCCATTTAAAAAAGTACCATTGGTGAGGACCACCGATTTACTATTGATGGATAAACCCATGCCAGTAACGACTCCCTTTACCCTGTTATCTTCGACGATTAATTCCTTAACCATGTCTTGCCAAAAATCTATATTGGGATGATCCTCAAGCATCATTCTCCATTTTTGAGCAAATTGCATGCGGTCGCTTTGTGCACGTGGACTCCACATAGCGGGTCCTTTCGACAGATTAAGCATTCTGAATTGCACCGCTGATTCATCGGTAACAATACCTGAATAACCGCCCAATGCATCTATTTCTCTGACAATCTGACCTTTGGCTACACCACCCATGGCAGGATTACAAGACATTTGTGCAATCGTCTGCATATTCATGGTAACTAACAGCACCTTAGAACCCATATTGGCAGCGGCGACGGCGGCTTCACAACCTGCATGCCCTGCACCCACCACAATTACATCATACGTTTGAAACATGTATCCTTTTAATTAATTAAGGGCAAATTTAATCCGTTTTTATCATTTTTGCGGAACAATCCTAATTAGCTTATATTTACCGACAAATTTCAAATACAAAACATGGCTTACACGGAATCTAATATGCTGCCATTGGGCACAAAAGCACCAAATTTCACTTTACCTGACACCCTTTCAGCTAAGGAAATAACTTTGTACGAGATGCCTCCTGCAAAAGCGACGCTCATTATGTTTCTGTGTAATCATTGTCCCTACGTCATACATGTGAATCCGGAAATAGTTCGGATAGCAGCAGATTATAAAAATGCTGGCGTACAGTTTTATGGTATAAGTTCAAATAATGCCATAAAATATCCACAGGATGGGCCTGAAAAGATGACAGAACACGGGAAAGAAACGGGATACACCTTTCCGTATCTATATGACGAATCACAGGAAATTGCCAGGATATATGATGCCGCCTGCACCCCTGACTTTTATCTGTTCGACGAGCATTTACATTTGGTTTACCGTGGACGCATAGACAGTTCCCGACCTGGAAATGATAAACCATTGGACGGCAGCGATTTAAGGCAAGCCATAGATAATGTACTTGCAGGAAAAGAAATTTCCCCCGTTCAATATCCCAGCGCAGGTTGCAATATCAAATGGAAATAAGGCCTTATTTTTTTGAAATAAGATTATTTCCAGTCATTTCAACGGGTAGGTCTATTTCCAGCAAATGCAGAATAGTAGGCGCAATATCTCCCAATTTTCCGTGAGACACCTTGCTTTCTGACGCATTTTCTGCTACATAAATAATGGGAACAGGATTCATGGTATGGGCAGTATTTGGCGTTCCATCGGGATTAATCATATAGTCAGAATTTCCATGATCGGCTATGACGATAATATGATAATTGTTTTCCAGAGCGGTTTTAACCAAATCAGATAAACAAGTATCCACCGTTTCAACTGCTTTAATGGCAGCTTGAAAATCGCCTGTATGCCCCACCATGTCGGCATTGGCATAATTTAAGCATATAAAATCGGGTTTTTTGTTCCTGATAGCCTCTGTAATGAGCTCCGTAATACCTTTTGCACTCATTTCAGGCGCTGAATCGTAGGTAGGGACTTTCGGCGAGGGAACCATTAAACGTTCTTCCCCTGGAAATACGGATTCCCGTCCACCGGAAAAGAAAAAAGTTACGTGAGGATATTTTTCTGTTTCTGCTATTCTAATCTGTGATTTCCCTGCCCTTGAAACAATCTCTCCCAGGGTATTATTCAAATTATCATTTTGAAAAAGAACAAAAACTCCTTGGTAGGATTCATCGTACTGCGTCATGGTCACATAGTAAAGATTCTTTTTGGTCATGCCAAATTCTGAAAAATCCTGTTGCGTTAAAACCTGCGTAATTTCCCTGGGTCTATCGGTGCGGAAATTAAAACAGAGCACCACATCGCCATCTTGTATCGTTGCGGTAGGAGAACCGTTCGGTTTGGCGGCAAATAATGGTTTAATAAACTCATCGGTTTCACCGGCCTGATAACTTTCCGATATAGAGGCCACCAAATCGTTTGATTTAGTACCTTTTCCAGATACTAATAAATCATAAGCCAATTTAACCCTTTCCCATCGTTTGTCGCGATCCATGGCAAAATAACGACCTATAACAGAAGCCAGTTTTGCTCGTTTACCTTTCAGAAAATCAGATAAATTAGCTATAAAACCCAAGCCACTTTTAGGATCACAATCGCGACCGTCGGTAAAAGCATGAATAAAAATGTCAGCGACCCCTGCATTTTCCAAAATATCAACTAAAGCTTTTAGGTGATTAATGTGCGAATGAACCCCCCCGTCAGAAACGAGACCCATCAGGTGAAAAGGTTTTTTATTACTTACTGCATATTCAATGGCTTCCAGTAGCGTAGCATTTTGAGCTAAAGTACCTTCGCGAACTTCTTTATTTATACGGGCCAATTCCTGATAAACAACCCTTCCGGCGCCAATATTGAGGTGTCCAACCTCCGAATTACCCATCTGACCTTCGGGAAGGCCCACCTCTTCTCCATAAGTAACTAACTCATTATGAGGATATTTAGCCAGGAGATGATCCATAAATGGGGTGTTTGCCTGAGAAATGGCATCAGATGATACATCTTGTCCAATACCCCAACCATCTAAAATGGCTAATAGTACGCGGGAATTGCTCATAAATTTTTTATTTTTGAAGCACAAAGGTAAGGTTTAAAACAATAAAATAGTTTATGTGGTATATTAATATACTTATACTTTTTGTTTTAACCTTTTCGTTATAGTCGCAAAACATCCCATACATGAATGTATTCCTAAGTGTAGTTTTTAGTCTTGCCTCATTTTTCCAAACGATTACCACTGACATCACCCGATCTTTAAATGAGGGGAACACTGTTGGTTTGAGTAGTTTTTTAGATGCTCAGGTTGAGGTTTCCATAGCCGACTTTGAGGCAACGGTGCCAAAAGCGGAAGCCATCGCACAGTTAAAAAAATTCTTTGTGAAAAATCCTGTTAAATCATTTACTCAGGCCCATCAGGGAAACTCCAAAGGGAATGATTCGACATATATTATTGGAAATTTAAATACCCAAAATGGGATATTCCGCGTGTACATTTATATAAAAATAGATGCGGGAAAGCTTTTTATACAGGAAATAAGGTTTGACAGCGAAAAATGAAGATTGACGCCGATCTAAAATCATTTTTAGACGAAAAAGTAGCTGCATACAACACCTTCGATTTTATAGAAAACGATCCTGTGTGCATTCCTCACCGATATCATTTGAAGGAAGACATTGAGATAGCAGGATTTCTGGCTGCCACCATTTCATGGGGAAACCGGAAAACGATTGTGAAGAATGCGACCCACATGTTGGATTTACTGGGTGAATCCCCTTTTGATTTTGTCATGTCTCACGATGAACATCAACTTCATTTATTAGATCATTTTGTCCACAGAACCTTCAATAGCATTGATTACAAATGCTTTATACAATCATTAAAACACATTTACACAGAACATGGCGGCTTGGAAGCCATTTTCAGTAAATATGCTGAGCCCCAGTCGTTGCAATTTGCCATTCATCAATTCAAGCAGCTATTTTTCGAAAAATCGACTTCTGAAAGGAGTAAAAAACATGTATCGGACCCAATGGCCGGATCCTCGGCGAAACGGCTTAACATGTTGATAAGGGTAATTAAAGCAGTACAAATTTAATCAAAATTCACATATTCTTTTTTATTTATTTTTAACCCATACTGATAAACCAATTCACCATCTTTTTTGTGAAAAAACCCTACACCATTAATCCAATTTGGTTTATTCTTTTCACTGAATTCACTGTTACCCTTTTTATCAGTAAAATTCCAATTTTCACCATGCCGATAATGAGTTACGTAAACCACTTCTTCTTTACCAATTAGTTTAATTTGAATCAAATATGTTTGTGAGTCGCTTTGGTACTCAACAGTTATTGATTCGATTAAAGATCTAATATGCTTTTTAATTATTTCAAAGTTTTCTGGTATGTGAAGCTTTGAACTAATTTTTGATACATTTTTTTGAGCTTCTTTTAATTTTTCATCAAAACTGCCCATAGACTCATCTTTCAATCTCATTTTAAGTAGTCCGATTTCATCGGTTACTCTATTTTTTTTCTGTCTCAAATTTGATAATTCATTAGTAATTTCTTTAAGCTCATCGTCTTCATCCATTTCTGTAACCCAGCGAATTAGTTTTGATATTTTCTTTGATATATTTTCAAGATCTTTATTTTTTCGTTCAAGAGATTCTATTATTTTTTCTGTTTCTACAGGCTTACTAGGTAAATTTTTGAAAAGTAAAAATGATTTTTTATCAGTTAAAAGAAGTCTAATAATGAAACTTTCGAGCTTGGGTATGTTTATGCCTCGATTATCGCAAAGTGCATTTGGATATCTTTTATTTGTGCATTTATAAGAAAAGTCATTACCCTTAGGTCTCTTTTTGCCTCGAAATTCATGCGAGCATTTGCCACAAAATACTATTCCGTTGAGGAGATAATGATAATAGTCTTTGGGCCCAACATTTTTCTTATTTTTCTCGAAATTGAATTGAACCTTCTCCCATGTATCTTCATCAATTATTGGTGGAACATGATTTGTTGTGACAATTTGATCGATTAGTCGCTTAATTTTCTTTGATCTACCATTTTCATATTCTGGTATCACTTCATACATTTTCCAAATTCTTGTACCTTTATATATTGGGTTACGTAGAATATCAGAAATAACATTACCTCTCCAAATAACATCTTCTTTCTTAAATTCCTTTGTTTTGCGTGTATCTGGATCTCTTCTTTTAATTATACCTTCGAAATTCCGTTTAAATTTAGTTGGTACCCCTTCGCTATTTAAAATATTAGCAATAGAATAGGCGCCTACCCCACTCAATGATAATTCAAACATTCTTCTTACATGAATTGCTTCTTCTTCAAAAATCACATAGTTATTTTTATCATCTCTACTGTAGCCAAATGGTTTTAACCCATGGGTTTTGCCTTCTTTTACTTTCTTAGCATTTGCTTCTTTTACTTTTTGAGACGTTAATTGCGCATAAAACGAATTGACAACTGACATTAATTCAGCCAACATTCTATTGGTTGGATTTTCGAGATCTACTTCACGGCCACCATCAAAGTACTTAATTTTATAATTAAGACTGAGGCTCACAAATAGATGCCACGTAGGAGTATCTCTTTCAATCCTTGCTTGTTCAACAGAGTAGGTAGCGGATATTACTTGAGAACGCATATCATCAAACATTTCCGATATTCCATCTCTTGATGACTCATCTTTTGTCCCACTTATACCATCATCAACATAAATTTTATAAGGAAGACCCAGTCTTTTGGCAAATTTTATACCTTTTTCTTTTTGAACTTCAATGGTATATTTTTCTTTCCTGGCTTTTGAAGTTCTACAGTAAATTCCTAACATGGGTTAAATTTATAAAATTATTCAATAGCTTATACGGGTAATTAAAGCAGTTTTATATTTTTGCCAACCAAATAGAATTTATGATCCCTAAGGATGAAATCAAAGATTTTCTTGAGTTTAAAGTCAATGAGTTTAATAAGCCCGAATTCATTGAGCTAGATCCTATAAGTGTACCACACCGGTTCTCATCAAAGGAAGACATAGAAATCTCTGCATTCTTAACAGCTACCATTAGCTGGGGTAACAGGAAAGCCATTTTAGGTGCATCTGACCAAATGATGCAAATGATGGGCGAAAGTCCATATGATTTCATCATGAATCTTAATGAAAACAACTATGATAAAATATCAAAATTTTACTACAGGACTTTTAATAGTACTGATTTTGTCTATTTTTTAAAAGCTATTAAGAATATCTATTCAAAACATAATGGATTGGAAGCTTTATTTAATGAATTAACTTCAAAATTTTCAATTCAAGAGTCCATAAGCGAGTTTAGGAATATATTCTTTGAGTTACCCCATCCAACCAGAACAGAAAAACATGTCTCAGATCCTATTAATGGTTCGGCGGCAAAAAGAATCAATATGATGCTTAGATGGCTCATACGCAATGATAACAATGGTGTAGATTTTGGTATTTGGAACAAGATTAGCCCATCTAAGCTTTCCATACCACTAGATGTTCATTCGGGAAATACAGCCCGTAAATTGGGTCTTTTGTCGCGAAAACAAAACGATGCTAAAGCGGTCAAAGAGCTGGATATTGTATTGAGGTCATTTGATCCATTAGATCCAGTCAAATATGACTTTGCGTTGTTCGGATTGGGTGTAATAGAAAAGTTTTAACATCCCTGCCTGCCTTCCTCCCTGCCTCCACGGTTTCCCATATTATAAAACAATACATAAGTGAATTTAGTATCTATCAGAAGCCCAGATTAAGTCCCCGTAACAAAATTGAATTCCCTGTTTTAGTGTGTACTAAAATCATGGTATTTGAACTTTTGTATATCCCAAAGTATTTATTTCTAAAGGAATTTGGCTATGAAAGATTTTATAGAAAAAATGGAATTTCATCAAGTTGTTACATTGAATAGTGACGGAAAGAAAGAATATATAACTACTGGTGTAACCTTAAATAAAGTAGAATATATCGCTTTACCAACAATTTTAGGGATGTATGATACATCTGATCCTACGCTTCGTAAATACCTTAAAAAGTATGGCGAGAACGATAGTGATTATTTTTTGTCAGATGGGAAACTTTTCATTAGCACCAGCTTTTTAGTTAAGAATCACTTTTACTTAAAAAAAGAAAATACCACAACCTTCCACCCATATAGGAAAAAAAGGATAAAAGGTTGCAGTATACCATACTCTGTAATTGGCGTTTTATAGCCTTTTAAAGAGCCTTAAAATTAGATTTGAGGGATTGTATGCAAAAGATCATTTCAGTTAAAATTTAAGCATCTAAACCGCTTCTGAAAGAGGGATTGAGCGGAATTTGGGGTGATGAGGCAATAGTTGAAGAGACTTCGTCACCTTTCTGCTCCGCAGGTTGAGGAGTAATTATTCTTTCACAATATATTCTTGCTAAATCTTTAATAAATTTTAGTTGAGATGGGTTTAATAATTTTTCATACAATCCATCAATCCTACAACAATAAATATATAATCCGTTATCCTCAATAAGTTTATCAATATTCCAATCATGAAATTTTTCTAAAAATAATTTTATTTTATCTGTTGGAATATCTTCAAAATTAATTTTAGTTAAATATTCAATATGAATAAGAATATCATCTATATTAATTAAATTATTATAATCTTCTAGTTCAACACTGCTATGATATGATTTAACTTCTGAAATATCTTCTGTAATAACTTCTGTTATATCTTCTGTAATATCTTCTGGTATTGTTGACCCCAATTCTTTCCTATGGACGTCTTTATTAGTCATATCGATCATGCCATTTTGGTACATTCGATACAATGTTTCATTACTATGGTTATTAATATTTTTCTCTTTCGACTTTCCATAAAATAATAACCTAAAGTTTACTTTTTTCAATTCGTCTTCTGTCGCTAATCGATACCAAATAGTTTTATCTATTTTCATTTTATTGTAATTGCCAGTCTTTAATATACCTGTTGCTGCCAGTTCACGCAAATGGTTACCAACTGTTGTCATGTCTAAACCACATTCTTCTCCCCAGTATTCATAAGACCCAAAAGTCCACCAGTAACCGGCTTTATAATGGTATTCACTCTCTTTGTCTTCATTTCTGTAAATCCAGTTCTTAATCTTTGCATACAGGATTTTTTTCACAGGGTCTTTTATCAATTTTAGATCACTGTTGTAAACTGTAAAGTAGGTGTCATTCCCAAGTTCTCTTTTTTTTCTTGCCATTATTTTATCTTTTTAAAACCACCAACATCGATGGCTAGATAAATAATAACTGAAAAAAATGACAATTCCAAATTTTATAACATTTAAATAGCTGATAACCAGCTAGTTATTACATAAAATTATTTTTGGATTTTAAATAAATCTATTTTGAATTAAGATTAATCATTAGAGTTCAAGCACAGAAATGGGAACTTACGAGGATGACAGCGAACGAAGTGAAGCTGGCAATCCGGTCTCGCTACATGAAAATCAAGGACTTACGTTAAATCGTGGGTCCTTTGTTGTTTTTGAGTGAGATTTTTTACTTTTACCCATACAATTAGATAGAGATGGAAATACAAAATAGTTCAATTGAGGATATAGATTTCATTCTTGATTTATACAAGTCTGCTACTGCATATCAAAAAGAAAGATTCATTAGTCATTGGCCGGAGTTTGATAGAGAGATGGTTGTAAATGAAATTGCAGAGAATAGACAATGGAAAATGATGATTGATGGAGAAGTAGTATGTATTTGGGCTACTACATTTTCCGATCCTTTAATTTGGGAAGACAAGAATATAGATCCATCGGTTTATATTCATAGGATAACCACTAACCCTAAATTTAGAGGCAAGGGCTTGGTAAAGGTAATTGTTGAGTGGTCTAAAAATTACGCTACCGAAAATGGCAAGAAGTTTGTCCGCATGGACACAGTAGGAGAGAACCTAAAACTAATAGAGCACTATACGGCTTGTGGTTTTGACTTTTTGGGGCTCTCTCAATTAACTAATACGGATGGCTTGCCAAAACATTACCATAATGCAGTGGTTAGTTTATTTGAGTTGAAGGCGTAGTTTTTTATTGTCTTTTAGCAATAACCAAAGCAACAAGTAAATTAGGTACCCAACAAAGCCATGCAAGATATGGGTAGAATGCTTCAAAAGGAGTGCCACTAGCGAAACCTATTCCTAATCCAGTACGTAAAGTAACTGCAGCAAATGTGAGTGCAAAATTGATAAACATCCAATATTGGTGTGCTTGGACATTTTTATTTTTGATGGAATGATATGCTTTATATCCTGTGGCTAACCATAGTAAGGCCAAAGTGAAAAATCCTGAATGAGAAATCATGCCACCAAATGAATATTGTGACATATAAAAACCAGAAAGACCTCCAATTAATACGCTTGTGAGATAAATCTTACCTAGCAATCGATGTACTTGTATCTTATTTAATCTGAACTTTTCATTGAATTGGAAAGGTCCAATTGCTAAGGCGATGAGTGATGAAAAAATATGCAAGTAGATACCGATAGGGTGTGCTTGAAAATTACTTTTCATACCTGGGTGAACTGCAACGCCAAGTTCAAGAAATGAATACACAACTAGGGCGTATAAGGTTACAGATATGGATAAACTTAAAATTAGAAATTTAAATATTTTGTTCATTGATAAACAGAGTTGATAAACTAAATCTCGCCGCTATTTTATAACTTTTCCTATGTTAAAATTTTCTGCTGGTTTTGTTTTATCCACGTATATGAGGGCATCAAAATATTCATATAAATTGGTTGACCATAGCGCTGATTTTTCACTGATATAAACTGCTCCAGCTTCATAATGCTCATATTCCT
>CAITQQ010000211.1 GCA_903894575.1 uncultured bacterium | reverse complement strand
TTCAGGAGCAAGGAAACATTTGATTGCAATACGTTTGCAAGAAAATATTTCTCTGGTGGAGGTCATTACAATGCATCAGGTGGAAGAAGCACGGATTCTCTGGAACAAAATGTCATCCAATTCAAACAGGCACTCAAAGAATTTACATCTTTACAATAACAACAATCAAATGAAAAAAACAACTCTGCTGCTCAGCGCCTTATCCATTCTCATGCTCAATGCATGTAAGAATGTAGGGTTCGAAAAAACCAAGTCAGGACTTGAATACAAGATCTTCAACCAAGGTTCTGGTGAAAAACTGGAACATGGTGATTTTGTAAAATTCCAGTACAAACTCACTTACAAGGACTCATCTGTGATGAATTCCTATGATTTCATGCCTGTTTATGATCAGGTAGACAGTGTAGGACGTTTCCATGATTTCTCTGAATTCCTCACCAAAATGAAGGTTGGAGACAGTGCCGTTTGTTACCAGTTTTTTGATACCCTACAAAAAGGATCACAGTATGGTGTGCCTCCTTACATGAAAAAAGGTGACAAACAACAAATGACCATCAAGATCCTTTCAGTTTTCAAAAACAAGGATGGCAAAGCCTCTCGTGATTTTGCTGTAGATGATTATAAGGCTGAAATCGATCGCTACAAGGTAAAGGAAATGGCTGCCATTGAAAAATACCTTTCTTTGAAAAGCATCAAGGCGGACAAGGTTAACAACAGTGTTTATGTTCAAATTGAGCAGCAGGGTACTGGCAAACAAGCTGATTCAGGTCAACTGGTTGGTGTAAAGTACGATGGGTACAGTTTTGAGGGAGAATATTTCGATTCTAATATCGATACTGCAAAACAATTTTCACCACATGGCTTGGATACATTCTTCTTTGTTGCAAAACAGGAAGGTGCTATTCAGGGTATGCTTGAGGGAATCACCGTTTTCAAAAAAGGTGGAAAAGGAAAAATGTTCATCCCTTCCAGCATGGCTTACGGCCCACAAGGCAGTCCTCCTGCCATCAAGCCCAACCAAAACTTGATTTTCAATATAGAAGTAGTTGAAGTGAAGGATCTGCCCAAAGCGCCACAAGGTGCAATGCCTCCACCTCCTCCGCCAGCTAAATAATCTATAAAAAAGGAGCACTTGATGTGCTCCTTTTTTTATGCTTTTTTGATCTGTTCAATGATCTTTACCGTTTCAATCGCCTCTCTGGCATCATGCACCCGTAACATCGATGCTCCTTTCATCAATGCCACAGTATTCAATACAGTTGTACCGTTCAGGGCCTCATCAGGGCTGATCTGAAGCAGTTTGTAAATCATGGATTTTCTGGAAAAACCAGCCAAAACAGGTTGACCAAGCCCTATGATTTTTCCCAAATCCCGGACCAGGATATAGTTGTGTTCCACGGTTTTACCAAAACCAAAGCCAGGATCAAGGATGATGTCCTTGATTCCTGCACGTTGGCAGGTTTCAATTTTTTCCATAAAAAACCTGAGCAGGTCTTCAGTTACATCCGCATATGTTGGGTTTTCTTGCATGGTCATAGGAGTGCCTTGCATATGGGTACAAATGAAAGGAACCTCAAGGGAAGCCACCGTTGGAATCATATGCAGATCCATGTTGCCGCCACTGACATCATTGACAATGTCAATGCCATTTTCAACTGCATATTGGGCCACTTCCGCACTAGTGGTATCAATGGAGCTCCAGATCTTGAATTGATGATTGACCAGGTAGTTGACTGCAGCGCTGATCCTTTCAACTTCCACGGATGGAGCAATATCAATACTCCCAGGTTTGGTACTTTTTCCACCAATATCAATGATATCAACACCCGCACTGATCAAGTCATCAATCCTCTTGCAGATGGCAGGGTAGTGTGCTGTTCTGCTGGCCTCATAAAAAGAATCATCAGTACAATTCAGGACACCCATGACCAGGGGCTTGTCAGATTTTAGGGTACGTCCTCTTGAATTAAGTTCAATCATGTTGTTTCCTTTGCTATTTTTGCCAAGCAGAACTGCAAAAATGAACTAATTTACCATATAACCTGAACAGATTCGGGTTTTTATCCCTTTTCAAGCATGAGCGCCACAACCAATACACAATATGATCTAGCAGTAAGCACCTGTAAGGATGTATTTATCAAAAAAACCCGTGATTATGGTACTTCCTGGCGCTGTCTAAGGATTATTTCAATCACTGATCAGATCTTCATAAAAGCCATGCGTGTCAGGACATTACAGGAAAAAAAAGTCCAGAAAATAGGTGATGACATTACCGGAGAATTCAGGGGAATTGTCAATTATGGTGTAATAGGACTGATTCAATTGGCTATTGGAGACAGTGAAATGGAAGAAATGAATCCTGATGAGGTAGAAAAACG
>CAITQQ010000210.1 GCA_903894575.1 uncultured bacterium | reverse complement strand
GGGAGACAGAAATGAGTTGTATGACATTGCTTTAAATGAATTCAAGGCATCGATCGCATCCAATGGCAATATCGATACGGGCTTCATTCATACGGACCGGTTCTTTCTTTTGGACCGTGACAGGGTGGTAAGGGGATGGTACAATGGATTGGACAGTGTCAACCTTGACAAACTCATCAAAGATGTAGTGCTCCTGAACATGGAGCGTGATAAGAAGAAAAAAAGAAATCTCTTCAGAAAATAAAATACAAAAACCAGAAACATGTTACCTGCAAGCATTCAAAAAAACGACAAGAGAGCCAGTTTGCTGATCATTCTATTTTCAATCATCGTTTTTGTAGCGGTTGTATTCCTCTCTAAAATCAAGCTCGAATTGGATTTGCCGTTCAATGTGCACCTGTTTGCTCAATTGAATGCAGCCATCAATACTGCTGTATCGTTTTTGTTGTTGGTAGGGCTTTTGGCAGTGAAGCGTGGTCGCTACGCCTTGCACAAAAAAGTGATGATGACCTCCATGGTCCTTTCACTCCTTTTCCTGGTTTCCTATATTTGTCATCACCTCTTATCCGATTCAACCGTATTCGGTGGTGAAGGAGCCATTCGTTATGTCTATTATTTTATCCTGATCACCCATATCATTCTTGCGGCCATCATTCTTCCCTTTATCCTCTTTACTTCTTACAGGGCATTGGTGGCAGAGTGGCCTGCACACAAGAAATTGGCAAGAATTACCTGGCCCATCTGGTTTTATGTATCAGTAACTGGGGTGATTGTTTACCTGTTGATCAGTCCTTATTACGCATAGGGAAAATTTCTACAATTCTTTTTCCGGATCCCAGTAGCGCTCTGTGAATTCAACAACTTTGTCGTTGACCACAGCTACGCCATCTTTTTCAAGAAGCTCTTGCATCAGCGTCGGGGTTTGGAAATGATTTTTTCCTGTGAGCATTCCATTGCGGTTCACCACCCTTTGTGCAGGTATAGGTGGATGAAGACCATGTGAGGCATTCATGGCCCAGCCTACCATTCTTGATGAAAGGCCTGATCCAAGGTATTTGGCGATGGCGCCATAGTTGGTTACGCGTCCTTTGGGAATCTGTCGGACAACATCGAAAACGTCTTCAAAAAAATTTCTTGGAGCTTTTGGGAGAGCGGCTTTATTGGTAGGCGGACTTTTTTTCATTCTCCAATCGGCTTCTCAGTTCAGTTCGTTTCGGTTCAGGAACATTGACATGGTCGTAAGGGCAGTTGAGGCAACCATTTCCGCAACAGTTTCCATTGTCCAGGTGGTATTTGGCAGTGAGTACCATATACCCTTGCTCATTGTAGTAAAAATGCTCACCCTCTATCAGTTTCTTTTTCATCCTTCAATCCTTCAATTAACGCAGTTTCAATTTCTCTAACCATTGTTGAAAGACGGTCATCTTTTGTTGGGTCCAACTGACCAGGTATTGCAAATTTCAGGTAATGAATCCTTTTGCTGTTTGCAATATCAAGTCCTTCGTAATGAGTCTTGATCAGCAGCTCTTGATTTTGTTTAAGATCTCTGCTGATATCGTCACTTTCTTCCAACAAAGTCAATCCGTAAAGTTCAATCACCAGTTTTGTGAATTGAAACAACACCGGAGAGTCCGTCTTTAGATTGATATAACCACCGGGCTTGAGTATTTGTTGATATTTTCTGAGAAATTCAGGATGCGTCAACCTGCGGTTGGATTTTGAGATGCGCAATTGAGGGTCAGGAAAGGGAAGCCAAATTTCATCTACTTCTCCAGCTGCGAAATAATTGTTGATCATGCCAATCTGCGAACGGATGAATGCAACATTATTCATCCCTGCCTGCAAAGATTTTTTTGCTCCCACCCAGATGCGGTTGCCCTTCACATCTACGCCAATCAGATTTTTGTTGGGATAGAGTGTTGCCAAACCAATTGAGTATTCTCCTTTGCCACAGGCCAATTCAAGGACGATGGGGTTGGTATTGTTGAACCTTTCTTGCCATTTGCCTGCAGTATTTTCAGGATACTGCAACACATGATCGAAGGTGGCAATTTCAGCAAAGCGAATCAGTTTTTTTTGTCCCATAACAGGCTGCAAAGGTAAAACAGCTTTAATCAATCGCATGTACTTCTTTCTCACAATTGGTGAAATCACCAGTATCTGCTGTGAATAATCTCCGCATTTGCTGGTGATTATCCCTTTACAGGATTTTGGAGCCACGGTAGTTTTACACTGTAACAAAAAACAATTGTTGCAGGGCGCGATACCCCGGGCCTATTTTAAAAAACCAATAAAATCAATGGTATGAAAAAACTGATCTTATCAGCAGCAATGATGTTTGCCGCATTTATGACACAGGCAGCTGTTGGCAAACAAATCGAAGAAGTAAAATTCAAGTCAGGTGAAGAAAAAGTGAGTACTGTAGTTTGGGGTGATGAAGTGTCGCCTGGAAAAGAGGCATTGTGTACGATAACGATGAAAGGAAGAATTGATCTTGGACCCATTGAAGCAGAAGTGAGTTGTACAACTTCTGCCACCACCTGCGAAGCGGCAACTGTAAGCGCGATCAGTTGCCTTTCAGCAGCAATGAGGACTGTGAGAACAGTCATATTATAAACCAAGCCAGGGGTATTGCGCCATTTTTCATTTTTAAATAATTACCATGAAAATGTACATATTGATATGCTGTGTTGCCATGTTGGGCATTGCACAGGCACAGACAACAACCATGTTCGTCTACGAAGGAAAATTCAACAGCAGTTTTGGAAGGTCAGAGAATTTCAGGCAATTCAAGGGAACCTTGATGATATCAGGAGACAGGTCTTTGTTTACCATGAAAGAGACTGGCGCGCACCTTGCTTCTGTGCAGGGAAACAATATTGACCTCAGGCCAGACAGCATGTTTACTGTTTTCAAAGATGTTGAATCCAATTCATTGTTGTTTGAGTTTTCTGATTTGAATCAGCGAACCCATCTGTTTGCAGATACATTGTTTCCTATGGATTGGAAAACCAGCGAAGAACAAAGATCGATCGGGGGCATCCCATGCCGCAAGGCAGTGACGCAGTTTAAGGGAAGGGGATACACGGCCTGGTATGCCCCCACGATCACCATTCCAGACGGGCCTTGGAAATTGGGAGGCCTGCCCGGCTTGATCCTGGAAGCCTATGACGATGAAGACAATTGGCACATGACCTTTGTTTCAAAGCAGGAAGTACAGGGGTTTGACCAGGATCATTTTTTGGCAGCCATGAAAAAAGGAACAGAAGGGTTTCCCGCATTTGCTGCACAGGTCAAAAAAATATTCAGCAGGCTGCAATCATCCTTGGGTGCGCAATCATCTGCGAACTGTGTTGATTGTCAAACCAAGTCTGTAATAAAATTCCATTCCTGGGAAAAGATCGATTGAAATGAAGATCCGGTCATTGGTGGTGTTGGTATGTTTGCTGCAGGTTTCTTTTTTGTTTGCTTCGGTTCACCGGTTGGCAGTAGATACGATATTGCCGGGAAGTACTGTTGGGGAGCTTCCTGGTATTGTCATCAGGCGCAACCAGCCCATGGCCAAGGCCAGTGGGGATACCTTGACGTTTGATGCGGCAAGGTATTTGAAACCCGAAGCATTCAGGCTGGAAGACCTGGTAAAAAACATACCCGGGTTTCGTGTGGATGACAATGGCCGGATCTATTTCAATGGAAAGGAAATCAGCAGGATCATGATTGATGGCGATGATCTTGCGGGAGAGCAATATAAACTGTTGTCCAGAAACCTGAAGGCTTTGATGATCGATAGCCTTCAGCTCGTTCAACGCCATGAAAAAAACAGGTTGATGCAAACATTCGGCAACCAGGATGCCATTGCGATTAATCTGGTCATCAAAAAATCATGGATAGGAAAGACCAGCGGTAACCTGATGATCTCGAGAGACATGGGTAAACGTGGAGAGGGAGATGCAGAATTGATCAGGCTGACCAAAAAATCAAAACAATTGTGCTTTATCAATACCAACAATACAGGCGCCAATGGCGTGACTGACAGAGGAAATGAAATGCAGGGAAACGATCGGGGTGTTTATCGGGTATGGCCTTTTGACCCACTATATGCAGGCACTGGTCCCAATCTCCCCCCAGCGTATGTCAATATCAACAATGACAAAAGCCTTGCTTTCATTTCCTCCTTGGTATTGTCTTCACATACCAAACTCAGTCTGACGGCTACTGCCAAGCAAAATGAAAACAGGAAGTTGGCTTCCAGCAAATCTTCCTACAACATATCTGGTGTTGCGAAATTTAAAATGAGTCTAAGCGCCAAACATGTAGATCAAGCAACCATCGGAGATTTGCATATGAAACTTGAAACAGACAAGGGGGGCAATATGCTGTCCACTTTTCAATTGTCTTTGAGCAATGGACAATCGCATTCAATACAACATACAGACCGAAGTGGAGTTGTTACCACTTTTAACGATGTCAATGATCGTTTGCATCAATTCAACCTGCATGCAACACACCATGTTTCCTGGAAACTTAACCCCCAATCCCTGTTGCAGGTGGATACACGGTTTGCACTGGACCGAAATTGGGACCAACTTCGGGCATCCTTTTCATCTGATATCCTGATCCAGTTTTTCGTTGATCAGGCATTTGCCCATCATGGAAAAATGGCAGGTACCGATCTTTCCCTGATCAGGCAACGGGGTCAGCAAAATGCCAGGGTGGGTATTCGTGCTGCTATTGAATCAATAACTTCAGCTGTTGGAGTCCAGGCCATCTCGATGCAGCTGGCAAAATATTATCCTTACCTGACTGTCGTTCAAAGGCATTCAAAAAAAATCTCCACCACGTTCGATGCAGCAGCAGGAGCAGCAATGGTAAACAACAACAACGCATTCATCTTTCACCTGGAGGAAAAATTGTTATGGCAGAAAAAACCTACGCAGCAATACCGGATGGGAATTGCCCTTGCCCAAAAACCTGCAGCCATCCGTACATGGCACGCAGGCCCAGTTTTCCATGAAGGCACCATGAGAAATGGTATCGCCAACCCTGCCATTCCATTATCGTTCGATTTGGAAATGGGCGCAACAAAAATGGATTTGTACAAGGGTTTTGTATTGTCTGTCAGTGCGCGTGCGGGCATGTTGCGCAATGATTATGGCCTCGCAACCGCTGTCGGAAATTGGGTTGATTCCTTGTCCTGGTTTATCATTCCTTTGCAGCGCAATCTCATTTTCAATGCACGTGTTGAGCAGTTCATCCATGCCTTAAAATTGAAGTATATCGTTGATGCCAATGGGATGCTGAGCCATCGGCCGCAACAGTTGAATGGGAAGTTTTTCAATTCCACCATGAAAGGCCATGGCTTTGAACATCGGATGGTCAGCAACTGGAAAGGTTGGTTCAATGGTGAACTGCATTATGGACTGCAACAGAACAGCTTTGGTGCTTCGGGTCAGCAGCCCTCAACCATGAAGAGGATTGCCTATGGGATCTCCACAACCCTGCGATTCAGTTCTTATTTGTTTGCCCATTTGGAGTACCGTGTTCAGCGTTTTGAAAGGGGGCAATCTTTTGATATGCTCGACGGAGTGGTCAAAGCCGTGTTGAGCCCGCGATGGCGTTGCTCCATTGCCCTGAACAACCTGATGAATCATCAGTATATTGAACTGATCAATGCTTCCCCCTATGGCAATGATCGATTCACCCAGCAACTCAATGGAAGACAGGTTTTATTTGGCCTCAATTGGGGATTTTGATCAGTTGACCGGAATGATCTGCTGTTCGCTTTCGTTGCCGGTTCGGTCAACAGCTGTAACCATGATGTTTTTAAGGGTGGATGTTTTCCCAGCAATGTCTGCATTGAGCAGCTGAAGAGAAGCATTCAGTTGCGCCTTGCCCAGAATGGAGTACTCCCATTTGTTGTCATACTGCGCATAGAGGATCCAACCCGTGGCATCCTTGTCTTTGGAAGACCATTGGATGTTGAGCTTGTCCTTGCTTTTGGTGATGGCAACCTGAGGCGAAGCAGGAGCGATTGCGTCCAGCCATGGGCTTGCCGGTACCAGTGCAGGAATGCTATAAGGGCCAGCCTTCAATTCCTTGGTAAGGGTTGGGTTTTTGGTAAGCGATGAAACACTCCAATGCACGGCGCCCATGCTCTTGGGGAGCATGCTGCGGGTGAGGCTGATTTCGTCCAGCACTTCCTTGTTGTTGGTAACACCGTTCTTGTTGGTGCCTATGCTGATCCCCGGCCAAAGGTGGCGCTGCAGGGTATTTTCACTCTGCCACCAGCCCAGCAAATCTGGAAATGCCTGACCTTGTTTGTTGATGGGCCAGTAGAGCTGGGGCGTGAAATAATCAATCCATCCTTTGTTCAGCCAAAGTTTGGCGTCTGCATAAAGCTTTTCATATTGGTCGAATCCGGTAACCGTAGAAGGATAGCCGGGGCGCCAGATGCCAAACGGACTCAGGCCAAACTTGACATGCTTTTTCTCCTGTTTGATTTCAGCGTAAAGCCTTTCAATCAGTTTGTTGACTCCATCCCTTCTCCAATCTCCCCTGGAAAGTTTACCCCCGCTGTTGACATAGGCAGCCCAGCTTTTGTCATCCGGAAAATCCTTGTCGCCATTGTAGGAGGGATAGGGATAGAAATAATCGTCAAAATGAATGCCGTCTACATCGTAGCGTTTCACAATGTCCATCACCACCCTGGAAGTATGGTCCTGCGTGGCTTTCATGGCAGGGTCCATCCACCAGAATCCCTCTTTCAGCAGGTAGACCCGCTCCGGGTTGGTCTTCACAACTGACCTGCTGCTGATGTCTTTTCCGGTAGTATGGTGGGCGCGGTAAGGATTGAGCCATGCATGAAGCTCCATTCCCCTTTTGTGTGCCTCTTCAATCCAAAAGCTCAGCGGGTCGTAGAATGGCATGGGTGCCCTGTCTTGTTGCCCGGTGAGGAAATAGGACCAGGGTTCGATATCACTTTTGTAGAGCGCATCCGCCTGCGGACGCACCTGAAAGATCACTGCATTGAACTTGTTTTCCTGTAGATAATTCAGGATGCTGAGGGCCTCTGTCTTTTGTTCTTCACTGGAAAGCCCTGGTTTGCTGGGCCAGTTGATGTTGGCCACGGTGGCAATCCAGGCAGCACGGAATTCGCGCAAAGGCGATACAACAGGCTTATAGGGTGTTTTTTGTATGGGTGGAGTTGTCTGTTTGGTGGCCGCAACGCTGGGTTTTGGTTTTGCAACTTCCTCGTTCGGTGCCTTGACCGGTGCCTTTGGTTTTACCGCAGGCGCCTGTGTAATCTCTTCAACCGTTGTAGTCCTGTAAGGGAAGACTTTATCGTTGATTTTATTGAAGAATGCGCAGCTGTTCAGGAGGAAGGAGGCAAGCAGGAGGGTAGAGATGGATGAAAGGTGACGCATGGACTTGGTTTTGTTGCAAATTACTACAGAGGGAGCATACATCCCCATAATTTGATAGCTTTACGCATGTCGTTTTCCGAGGAGCCTTACCGCTATTTTGTTTTGAACAAGCCTTACAACATGGTTTCACAATTTGTGAGTTCCCACAAAGTCAGGCTTTTGTGCCACCTCAAGTTTGATTTTCCGGAAGGCACGCATGCCATTGGGCGCTTGGACAAGGATTCGGAAGGGTTGTTGTTGTTGACCACAGACAGGAGAATCACCCGTTTGCTTTTCCAGAGCAAGGTTCCCCATTTCCGGAAATACCTGATCCAGGTAAGGGGCGTGGTGGACGAATCAGTTGTTGAGCAGTTGAGGAACGGAGTACCTATTCCTGTTGCTGAGGACACTGATTATGTTACCAAGCCCTGCGAAGTTGAAATGGTTCAAGAGCCTGTCGGATTGTTTTCCAATGGCAAGGAGCTTCATGAAAGGGTCCCGCGCAGTTGGCTGACCATCAGCCTCACGGAAGGCAAATATCACCAGGTGAGGAAGATGGTGCAGGCAGTAGGGCATCCCTGCAAACGATTGATCCGCCTGTCCATTGAAGACATTGAACTGGAGGACATGCAGCCTGGTGAAATCAAGGAACTGACCCAAGAGGAGTTTTACAGCAGGTTGAGGTTGAGAGGGTAGAAGTTTTCAAAAATTTTATTTACTAAAAAGGTTTAGAAAATTAAATTTTTAAAAAAGTTTCCTAAATTGTGGCATATCTGCAACAATCCAATATTTTAAAATCATAACCATGAATTTTAAACACCATCTTATAACCTATCTAGTCAAATCAGAACCGGTAATTACCCATGGTAACTTATTGTTTCAAATCTAGGACAATGATAGTTTTACAAGAATTAAATTACATCATAGGCTCTATTTGTGCATCCATAGGGTTTGTTGTTTCATTTATACTAATTACAGTAAATAATGAGCAGTCACACTCCCGGAAACTGCTGACGGCAATACTTTTTTGCCTATCAATTTTTTGTTTGTGGTATGCATTGGTGGGTTCTCAATTTTTTATAAAGTTTCCACATTTATGGCGCATACCAGCATCATTTTCTGCTTTAATACCCGCGTTGATTTATTTGTATGTTCGATCTGTTCTTAACCAGGAGTTTGGTTTTAGACCAAACGATTCCTTGTTTGCTATCCCCACGGTATTGATATTTGTACATTTTTTGCCATTTTATATGCTTTCTGGCGATGAAAAAAGGGTGATTATTTCTCAACTGATGGCCGACAGGAAGTTGGCCTTGATTGAAATCGATGGTCTCTTTCCTTTTGGCTTTGGTATGCTCATCAGAAGTGTAACAGGCTTAGTTTTTACCTTTTTTTCGTTTCTTTTACTAATTCAACACAAAAGGAAGTCTCTGCTAAAAGCGAACATCACCCCCACTCGAAACCTTGAAATGTACAGATGGCTTTATTTTTTATTGATCACGATCTCTATTTCATATATCCTACTAATTCTATGGAACTTCCTGGCAATATCTGATGTAATTGAGTTCTTTGTTGCCATCAGTTTTACCACTGCCGGCCTCATCCTTTTCATTTCCATCTATCTTTTTTGCAATCCCAAGATTTTGTATGGTTTTCAAGGTTGGGTCAATGTGTCTGATGTATTGCCTCAACCTGTAGAGGGTGATCAAAAAAAGACTAAAAGCGGGTTATCGGATTCAGATGTATCCTCTTTTTCGCCTGAAATGAGAGAAGAGGTAAGCTCAGCCATAGCTAACCATTTTAAAAACAATAAGCCGTTTATTGCTCCAGGATATAAAATCAAGGATTTATCCTTGGAATTGAATATTCCGGTCTATCTCATTTCATCCTTTATTAACAATGAATACGGAATGAACTTTAACGAATTCATCAATGATCACAGGGTAGATTATATTACAGATATTTTTAAAGAATCGGTCGAAAGTCAAAACTTTACACTTGAAGCTGTCGCTCAATCTGCTGGATTCAACTCGAGAAATACTTTTATCGCAGCGGTAAAAAAGAAATCTGGAATGACTCCGTCAAGCTATTTTAGCAAGAAAACCACCGCGTTGTAGGCCAAAATTTGTTCAAAATCATCCAATTTTAAGTATTTATAACTAGATCGATTAGGTATTTATACGCAATCGTAGTTTTTTTGGTTCTCAAGATAACTGACCATTCAACGAAGAACCATGCTTGAAACCAAGAAAACTGAAGTAGCCAAAATTGTCGGCGGTAGAATCCGCAGTATTCGCCAATCTAAGGGGTTGACAATTGAGCAGCTTGCATTTGAAGTTGGTATTGAGTATACCCAGCTCAGCAGGATTGAGCGGGGCAGAATCAACACTTCAGTTTTTCAGCTTTTTCTCATTTCTAAGGCATTGGATATCAGTTTTTCGGAAATTACCAATGACCTAACAGATGTTTTGGTCTGATTTTTTGGACGAATTATCCTCCCCCCACTCTTATATGACAAATATGACATCCTCTTTGCCTTCAACCTTATATAATTTTATATGATGGAAATTATTGACAATCACCAAGGTAAAAGAAAAGATCAATTGCGATACTCAAACGTGGTTGTCACATTAGGATTTATTCTAATAATATCATCAGTGGTTATTTTGAAAATACAGCAGCTCTTCAATTGATTCAGTTGGGCTGATGAAGTCGATAAAGAAGCAATAGGTGTTTGGTTAGTAGCAAATCGGCCTTTGATTTCCATCAAAAAGGCCTCGGAATAGGTTTTAAATCCAGTGCCTTAATGGGCATTGGATTTTTTTTGTCTTGATTAAATTGAAGTCTTCCTCGCTTTTGATCATTATTTGCCTTAAACGGACCTTAAGGATAAAATAGCTATACAAAGGATTGTGGTTTATCCTTTTAAGAAGTCACCCATTTCCAAAGAATTTAGCGAAGATATGGGCATATCTGTTATTCAGTTTGTATTCAAAGAATCTCTTGTCAAAATCTGACCTGATCC